>CAJXKU010000098.1 GCA_913055945.1 uncultured Lentisphaerota bacterium
ACGTGCCGACAAGATCCTCGCTTTTACCAAAACGCCCCATAGGGGTGTGAGAGATGATTGTCTGTCCCCGCTCCGTAAGACTATCATCTTCATTGGTTAACAGTCGGGCATTCTGCTCTGTCAAAAAGAATCCCGGCGCTATGGCATTCACCCGCACCCCTGTGCCGGCGAGATGGACCGCGAGCCATTGCGTGAAGTTATTAATGGCCGCCTTCGCTGCGCTGTAAGCTACGATTTTCGTAAGCGGTGTAAATGAATTCATCGAGGATATATTCACAATGCATCCCTTGCCCTGCTCACTCATCTTGCGCCCGAACACCTGCGTGGTCAACAGTGTACCTGTAAAATTTATGCCGAATACTTTCTCCACGCCTGCCGGATCCAGATCGAAGAAGCTGGTCTGGCCTTCATCTTTCCCTGTTACGTCCTCCGGGGTCACAAACGATTTCCCGGCGGTGGCTCTCGGGTCATTCCCGCCCGCGCCGTTGATCAGGATATCGCACGTGCCATAAGTATTCTCTAATTCAGAGAACCCCTGCTCCAGACTCTCGCGATCCGTGACATCGCAGGAAATCCCGACAGCTTCGCCGCCTGCTTCGCGAATATCAGCAGCCACCTTCTGATTTGTTTCAGCCCTGCGATTGCATACAGCCACTTTTGCTCCACATTGGGCCAGGGCTTCCGCCATGGTACGACCCAGAACACCGCCACCGCCGGTAACGGCGGCCACACGACCGGATAAATCGATCTGCATCGGAAGGTCCATAAGTCCGATCCTTTCTTATTAATTAGGGTGAACGTCAAATACGCCGTACATGCAGGAAAACATGCCGGTCACTATAAAAACATGCTCAGAAGAAAATCCTCGTTCGAACGAACACTCAAGCCGTGGCTGCTGTCTGAGGTTCTTCACCGTAAAATGGTTTTTTTACATTGCACACGGACTGAGAATTTCCCGAATAGGAAATATAGTGCGGAAAGGTTCTGTGCAAAGGATTTCAACACCCCCTTATTAAAAGCAGTCATAACAAGCCAAATACAGGAAGACTGATGGAACAACCTGAAAACTGTGTACTCGTCATCTTCGGCGCCTCCGGTCACCTTGCTGAACACAAACTGGTGCCCGCGCTGTTCAGCCTCTACAAAAGAGAGCTGTTGGGGAACAATCTGGCCATTCTGGGCGTAGGACGAACGCCGCTGGATGATGCGTCTTTCCGGGAAAAAATGAAACGCGCACTTAATACCGCCGACGATACAGGCCATTCCCCCGATGCTGAGGTCCTGGAAAAGTTTATTCAGAAACTCTTTTACCAATCTCTCGATACAAAATCCGCCGCAGATTACAGCAAACTACAGGAAAAAATCTCCTCCCTTGATGTGCAGACGCAGGCGCAGGGCAATTACCTGTACTATCTCGCCGCACCTCCGAATATGTTCGCCACAATTGCCCACAACCTGGCTTCTCAGGATCTGCACCGGGAGGACAACGGAAAAGGTTTTAAACGCCTCATTGTGGAAAAACCCTTCGGCTATGACTACGACTCAGCGCGTCACTTAAACGAAGAACTGCACACTGTATTCAATGAAGATCAGATTTTCCGAATCGACCACTACCTGGGGAAAGAAACCGTCCAGAATCTGCTGGTGTTCCGCTTCGGCAACGAAATCTACGAACCCCTCTGGAATCGCCATCATATTGAGCGGGTGGAAATCACTGCTGCTGAATCTCAGGGTATAGAAGGCCGCGGAGGCTATTACGAAGGAACCGGCGCCTTACGGGACATGTTTCAGAACCACCTGCTTCATATTGTCGGCATGATCGGCATGGAACCGCCGGCGGTGTTCAATGCCGACGCCGTTCGGGACGAAACGCTCAAAGTTTTTGAATCCCTTCGGCCTATTTCTCAGCAGGAAGTTGAACAATACGTCATCCGCGGCCAGTACACCCCGGCAACAGTGGGCGGCACCCCGGTTCCGGGGTATCGTGAGGAAGAAGGCGTCACATCGGACTCGAAAACCGAAACATTCCTGGCTGTCAAGTTCTTCATCGATAATTGGCGCTGGAGCGGTGTGCCGTTTTATGTACGGACAGGAAAACGCCTCCCTACCCGGGTTACAGAAGCAGTTATTACGTTTAAACACACCCCCCAACAGCTGTTCCGCTCCTCAAACACGGGAGAAGACCGCGAATGCAACCAGCTCGTTATCCGTATCCAGCCGGACGAAGGTATCCTGGTACGCTTCAATATGAAACTGCCCGGGGCAGAATTCAACATGAAGACAGTGGCCATGGACTTCCACTACTCAGACCTGGCCGACGTTTACACCCCGGAAGCGTACGAACGGCTGCTGCTTGACGCGATGATCGGCGATTCAACCCTGTACACGCGAAATGATGCGGTGGAAGCCTGCTGGCGCTTCGTCCAACCGATTCTCGACGCTTGGACAAATCAACCGGATCAAATCAAACTGTACGGATACCCCGCCGGTACATGGGGCCCCCGCGAAGCACACGGATTATTCGACAAAGAGGGACAGGACTGGCGCTATCCATGTCGAAATCTCGCTGAAAACGGAGACTTCTGCGAACTTTAAGAACTGGACAAAAAAACGGGAGAATAGAATGCCGATAGACATCCATAACTCATGTTATGTTGCGTGATCGCTTTCTATAAGCCCGCACGAAGACAGAATTAACCTACACGAGCTGTTTGATCGTAGCATAACGCGTCGTAGTAAATGCAAACTCTCTATAAGTATCCAGTGGTTCAAGTACGATTGAGCCCAAGACTTGTTCAGTAATCAGTATACTGATGCGAAGCATCTTTCGGAGTGCGGCGGCCCGTCCCGATCGCCGCAAGGGGCATCGGGACTTTGGTAGGCCGAAGCCTGGTTCGGCCTTGCACATCACAGAAATGGACCCAGAAGGATAGCTGGGCCTTGTGCGAAAAGGAGCTTAACCTGATATGATACTACCTGCGTTAAGCAAACTGCTTTTAGCGTGTCAAACTGCGTTTAGGAATTGCATTCAGCATGTCCTTACCATCCAGGCTGTTTTCGTCACGCTGGACGCAGTCCCTCGTATGAGAGAACTGCGTTCAGCGTCTCGTCAACATCCAGGATGTACTTGTCCCGCTGGACGCAGTCCCTCGTATGAGACTCGGTACAGCGACTGCATGAAGCCAAACCATACTGAAGTATGAACTCTGACGGGCCAAAACCGCGCGATCGACTTGTCGACGTTCATGCTTCAGCATGTCTGCCGAACCTCATACCAGCGTGGCCGCCTACGAAAGCGTAGGATGTACCCAATAATAAAAGATCCCGGATTCAAGTGATTTGCTGCACGCAGTGCCTCGTACGTGAAAATCCCAATCTCCCATATAGCGCCCGTGCCCTGAGCTCTCAACCGCGAAAAATAGATTCAATATGGTAAACTACTATAAAACGGCATTCAATTCCGGTCGTTGTGGGTATTACACGCTGAAGGAGGATCTATGCTGTTCAGTCGAAACGGTGCCAGACCGTTATGCTTCGTGGTTATTCTTATGACTGCTGCGGCGGTCCAGGTTGGTTTATCAGAGAGTCGTATCCGGTATACAAATGTGGCCGGTGCGCGTTACTTGTTTTTAAGCGACGTGGCTGATTTTTACAGCCTCACGTATGAAACAGGAAGTGACTGGGCAAAGCTTTCTTCGCGGTGGTCGCAGCTCAAATTCCGGGCGAAAAGGCGAAAAGCCCAAATCAACGGTGTAGCTGTGCACCTCGCGCTTGCGCCTGCGAAATGGAAGAATAATATACTGCTAAGTCGAGCCGACTTCTTATATACGCTCGATCCGCTGTTACGGCCTTCATTCCAAGCGCAGAAGAGCGTAAAACACATCGTTCTGGATCCCGGTCATGGCGGTAAAGACAAAGGTACTTCCGGCAAACATCTTATCGAGAAAGAACTTGTTCTGGACATTGCTGAGCTGGCGAAGAATCGTCTACAGAGAAAAGGCTATGAGGTTCAATTAACGCGCAAAACCGACAAGAAGGTCCGTCTGAAAAAACGTTCCAAGTTGAGTCGCAGGTATGACGCAGATCTTTTTATAAGCATTCACGCCAATAATGCCGCAAACGAAGGCGTAAGCGGCATTGAAACCTTTATCCTTCCGCCCTCGAATACCCCTTCCACCCATAATTACGATAAATTGAGAAATGATTACCCTGCTCATGACTTCAACAGATCCAATGCGTGCGTGGCCTACAGCCTGCAACAGCACTTGATTGAGGCCACCGGAGCTGATGACCGGGGGGTAAAGCGGGCGAATTTCTCCGTTCTCCGGCATGCAGTCAGTCCCGCTGCTCTTGTCGAAGTCGGGTTTCTCAGTAATCCACAGGAAGAGCAGCAGTTAAGACGGAAAAGTTACCGAAAAAAACTGGCAAATGGTATTGTCCAGGGCGTACGCCGTTATCACGAGCGTATCAGCAGAAAAAACTGATGCGGGCCGACGTTGTCCTGCAACCTTTTTACGAACTTTTCCGGAAGAATCGGGGCCTATACCGGTGGGGCGCCGGACAAAGTCCGCGGGGTTATGACGTGACACGTGGGGTTAAAACGAAGGAGCCGAATTTCCGGCCCATTTGACTTTGCTCGTCCAGCTTGCGCCTTTAATCCCTTCCACATGTCCATCTCCGAAAAGGACGTTACCGAAATCCTCATGGTTGGTGCTCTTATCACAGGCAAGTCCGGTCTCAACTTTGACCTTTTGTAAGTGCCCGGCCGCTTCCCAATTCGCGTCCGGTGCCCAGTAGTATTGCGGGATTGTGTCCGACGTGGAACTGGGGCACTCAAGCATATCGGCGGATAAATCCACCGTGTCTGTAAGTACCCGCAGGCCGTCGTTCTGAGAGGGTGAGCCGGACACGGGGGCTTCACTTTTGAACGAATATGGAGATCCTTCCACGCTGGCATACGTGTCCGCGTACATCCGTGCATGCACGCCGATCTGCTTCATATTGTTCGCGCAGCTGATCCGTCTAGCTTTCTCGCGTGCTTTGCTCAGGGCGGGAAGAAGCATCCCCGCGAGTATTGCAATGATGGCTATGACGACTAACAGTTCGATCAGCGTAAAAGGCCATTTTCTGTTCAGATGCGTGTTATTCTTCATAGGTGAATACCTTTTTTGTGGCCGAATTTTTCGTCAAAGCTGTTTTAACCAATCCGGGAAAACGCTGAGCATCGTGTCGTATACAGAACTCACGCTCGTACCGCGAAGTTAACTCCGGTCATCTGATAAGTATACCCATTTTTGAACGTTATGCCAAGGGTTTTTCAACTGTTTTATCGAGAAGGTCTGTATCTGTGAAGCTATCCGCCGAACCCGCAAGCTATTCCTGATTGTGTACGGGAGGTCAACTTGACGGCGGTTCGCCTTGATGTTCGGGTATCCCTTCTTGTCAGCACCTGCGACGAATTGGCGTGCAGACAACGCGAGCTCTTTCCGTACAGCCGTTCCCTTCCCTTAACGTTCATAAATAGGCAGGAAACGATAATTTACGGCGAGTGATAATACAGCGGCGGCGGTGCAGAAAACTTTTCCGTGCCGCCCGGTCCAGGATCCTTCAGTGTCCTGCAGCTGCTGCAGCCGGGATATGTTGGTTTTGTTCCACTCTTCCCAAGCCTCGGGATCAGCGTGAAAGTAGGCCTGTGCGGCGTAGTAGCGGTAGTAATAAGGGTAAGAGTCCCCCCCGTATCCGCGATCCTTGAGGTATCGGTACGCTTTTTTAAAGACAGGGCTGTCCCGTT
Organism: uncultured Lentisphaerota bacterium; assembly: GCA_913055945.1. GTDB lineage: Bacteria > Verrucomicrobiota > Lentisphaeria > Oligosphaerales > CAJXKU01 > CAJXKU01. Next base: position 5,792 of record CAJXKU010000098.1, read on the forward strand.
TTTCCGCCAGCAGGAACATGAGCGTACCGACGGCCGCCCGTGCCGGATTAGGGTCCCGAGCGGCCGTATAGCCGAAACCACCTTCGGATGTTTGACAGGTCTTATAGAAGGCGAGGCCTTTATCTATTGTTTTCTGCGGCACGGGCAGACCTGCATTTCGGGCAGCGAAGAGTGCCATGAGGCAGGCGCCGCTGACGGTGGTATCCGCATCTGTACTGTCAGGGTTGTAACGCCAGGCGTTGTGCGGATTCCGTTTCTGTGCGGACAGGATGAGTTCAACGGCATCCACAAGCGCCGAACCCAGGCGCTTATCTCCTACGCGCCCGTAAGCTTCAGCTAACGTCAAGGTAGCGAACGCATGATCATACATCTGCGGCCCGATATATCCGTTTTTTTTATTCTGAGATTTGAGAATATAGTCCAGTCCCCGCTGAATCGGGTCCGCATATTGACCGGTTTGGGGATTCTCTCCGCGTGAAAGAAATGCCAGTACGGCAAGAGCTATAACACCGGGCTTTTCGCCATACCGGGCATCAGGCCATGTACCGGCATCGCTCTGAGTTTCAGTCAGGTACTGCAGCGCCCGGGATGTCATATTCTCTACCGGCATCGGAACAGGTTCGCCTTCGACACCTGTCGAACTTCTTGAAGCCCCGGGGGCCGCCATTGCAGTTACGGCGAAGCATATGGATAAGCCCCAAAAAGCTGTTATTATTGAAATCCTCACGGCTGCATTTCCCCTCTTCTCCGGAAATACGTTTCGAGCACTTTACGGTATTCCACCGGGAGCTTTTCCCGCGAAATTCCGGCTGTTCCTTCGTTCTCCGGCTCTCTTTCAGCGGGTTTAGCATCACTCTCTCCGGACACCTCCACGTTGGCGTCATCGAAACTGCCCCCTGCGGTGTTGCCACCGGCCGATGAACCTGCACCCCCACGTCCCGCGAGTTCCTGGGCCATCTTCGCAAGTTCTGCCGGAGCTTCCAGCAAATCTCCTTCTCCGCTTTTCTTCTTCCCGCTGCCTTGTTTGAATAAACTCATGAGCAGCTTCAATGCGGCATTCTGCGCTGAGATCACCTCTTGTCCGGTATTACGTTGCCGCAATTCAGTTGCGGCCTTTCCCATGAATTTGTCAGTTTTGTCCAGAATTTTCTCAGGCCCGGCACCGAATGACTTTCCTTCCCGGAAATCATTGAGGCGGGTGCGCAAGTCATCCTGTTCGCGGCCGAATTTCAGCGCTTTTTCCGCGTAATCCCTCAGCTTGTTGCGTTGTTCGCGAAGTGCACGGGTCTTGTCCCGGAGAACTTTCTCGGACTGGATGATCCGCATGAGTTTTATCCAGGTTCTTCGCTGTCTGGCCTCTCGGTCGGCCTCTTTGCTTTTACGCGATTTCGCCTGCGTGGACAACAGGTTTGACCATTTTCTGAAGTTTTCCGCCCAACGTTCCGCTTCTTCAGCAACGGTAATGCCCTTGTTCTTTCTGAATCGGGAAACAAGCTGGTGCAGCCGACGGCCCATTTGCCTGTTACGCATACTGTGGCTGATTTCATGGTAAGCTTCCAGGTTTGTCCGTTCATAAGAATCGTTGAGTTCTTTGTGCAGGTTTAAGGCACTTTGCCGCACATCCTGCTGCTTTTTGGTCAGTCGGGTGATTTTGCGTTCCATCTCCTCGGAAAGTTCCTTTACAGGTGTACCGACGATTTCCGGCAGAATGCGCAGGTAGGCCTCAGCAACTTCCTGTTCCCCGGATGCAAGTTTCTGCAATCGTCTGGCAAATCTGAGGACCCTCATGTTTCGCTGTATCTTATTCAGATCTTCAGCGATTGTTTCCAGCTTTTCCAGGATTTTTTTCTGAATCGCTGCCGCCTGTTCGATCTTGGTTCTGCGCCTGGAGGGCAAATCCACAGCGTCGCTGAGCAAACCTGTAACGTTAGGCATATATCGCTCGCTGATTTTGTTCAGAACCCTCAGGTTCCGTTGCCATTTTTGCAAAGTGTATTCATCAATTCTGGAATTCCGCAATGCTTGCTTTAAGCATTGTCTCAAGTCGTTCGTTAGGTTTTTTGACTGAAGTTCGGTCTTTTTTTCTTTTTCACGTTGCCGCAGCAACCTCTTCCGATAACGCTCGGCCGCCAGTTTCTCGTTTTTCAGGCGTTTTAACTTATCGGTAACCTGCTTCAGCATGCTCTCCCGCCTGAGTAATCCGTCTATCCGAATTTCAAATTTGTTGAGCTTATCCGCCAACATCATCTCATGCTCATCCGCCGACCGGATAGAAACCCGATATACCGAGGAATAGCTTGGACGGTGTTGCGGACAAAAATCTTCGGCGGAAGCTTTGATCTGTATCAGCGTACCGTCGCTCAAATCGTTCAATTGGGGCACGAAGGAGGTTCTGGCTTTCAACTCCGAGGTGGTTTTATCGCCTTGTTTCAACCGGCGTTGGAACCGACGCTTCTCCCCCCCTTCCAACACTTCCCACATGAGGTTCAGGTGACGAAGCCCGTGATCATCCGAAGCAAGTACTGTCAACGTGAGTGGTTCATTCTCCAGGATCATTTTTTTCCCGGAAGCTTTTTCCAGATTCACACGGGGGCGCCTGTCCGCCTGATACTCAAACGGAATCGTCAGGCTTTCGGCGGGTTGAAATCCGTAACGTCCACGCCATCCGAACGTAATTTGCTCTGTTTGCGGCGGGAGTTCCGGTGTAACGAAATGATTTTTACGGATTCTGATATTCGTTTTTTCATTGCCGTCAAGTTTCATCCATGCTTCTTTTAAAGGCCTACTGATTACGCCGGTAAGCTTTACCCGACTACCCGCAGGAACCTTCAGTTTATCAAGGGATACCTCCTTGTTTTCTGGAGGCATCCCCAGGTAGTCCGGGTATGTAACATTCGCCTCAACCCGTACCAATTCCGGCCTCTGCACTGGGCAGATCCGGACATTCTGGAGGGCATCCCCGGCTCGAATCGCCAGCTGCTTATTTTCAGTGACACCGGGACTATTGATTATGGCTTCATCATCGGCAAAGGGCGTCGTACCTTTTCGTGTTTTCTCCAACCGGTAGTGAAGCGTATCAGGTAGCAGGACGGAATCGGAGTGCAGCTTAACGCGTACATGAAACGGCTGGTTATGGAGCACCCTCTTTACCTGCGGCAGACTTTCCAGGTTGGTGAATGTGTAACGTGTAATCGAAGCGCTTGGTCGCCACCAGCGATGAGTGGTGGTTTTTAACGCTGAGGTGTCTACAACCGCGAGGACAGCGAAAATAATGGCAATACCGCCTACCCCCTGCGTGGGGCGACGCAACGGGGTCATGGGAACAGCTTTTCTGAAATCCATTCCTGAAGTTTGTGCGGTCACTTGCTCCATTGCAGCGTTGCGGAGACGGGATGAATTTTCCGCTGAATCAGGCTCGTTCTCGGCTGCAAGCTCGATAACTCCTTCGAGCCCATCGCCCAGTCGGGGAAAAAACCGTTCTATTCTTCGAATAAGTAAAGCAGGATTCGTCAGCCGAATCCATTGCCGGCGGCACCACCACACCATTACACTCACCAGGATGGCCATCGCTCCGAGAAAAAGCATTCCCCGCAGCAGAACCGGCGTATTCCAGAATCTGTCGGACACAAACAGTAAAAGCCAACTTCCGGCTAATCCAAGAATTATGATTAGAATACCTTTCAGGGTGTCCAATCCGATGGCTCGCCGTTCTGCGGCCCGCAGTTTTGTTGCAAGCTCCGGCGACAATTTTGTTATATCTTTTCGCTTCATAAGAGACCGTTTATTCTTGCGGTCGTGCTCTTCCGCGATTTCGCATTTAGAAACGTCCATTCACTCATACCATACCAAGCCATTTCCGCAGAAACCAGAAAATCGTCATCAGCGCCAGGATTGTACCACCCCACCACACCTGCGCCCACAGGCGAATGTGTTCCTCAACCCACCGGGCCTGCGGAAGAGCGCTGATCGTTTCCTTTACTTGGTAGAGCTTATCCGCCGTAATACATTTACCGCCGGTGGCGGAAGCTATCCGTCTCATGATTTCGGTGTTTGCCGGATGTCCTTTCTTTTCCAGCCTGGAGGCCTGGACATTTAGAGATCGGGTATACGTAATGTCTTTGTTCTCCGTCTCGAGGTGCAGTTCATACCTCCCGCCGCGAGGGGGTGTAAATGAGCCTTTATACACTCCCCACCCCTGACCTTCCGGTTGTAATGTGAACTTCAGCTGCTTGTCAGATTTGGGTACCTTTATCCGGCAGTTAACCTGACTGCCGGACAGCGGATAACCCGCTTCGTCAAACAATGTCGTCCACAACGTCGTCTGCTGCCCCTGCTCGGGATCTTCCGGTGTGAAAAATAACCGGACTTGCTCGTCCGCAGCCACATGCCGCTTGTGGGCCATCCAGCGTACCACTTGGCTCCAAAAACGGTAATGGTACTTATCTTCGACTCCTTTCCGCCAACGCCAAGCGCTGTCAATCCCCATAAACAGCACTTTTCCGTTACCGTGGGAACGGGTCACGAGAAGAGGGAGCAGCCCGTATTTTCCGCGTTTACTTTCGTGGACAGCCAGCACCTGTGAGCCCGGCCTGGCTTTTTCCACCGGTGCATGCCAGTAAAATCCGGGAAGCGAACGCCAGACGTTACGATTCTGAGGAGCCGAATCGGCCAATCTCGTCAGAAAATGACCGTTACCCTGCGAAGTCAAGACAAGATGCGCCGGGTGAGAAGCAGCATATCCTTCCGGGTTGTTCTCATTCAGACTCACAGGACATAGCGGGCTTACGGGAGAACCAAGTAATTCCGACTGGTTTCCTTTCGGTCCCGGTAGAAGAACCACCCCGCTGCCCTGGGCTTTGACCAGCCCGCTGATGCGTTGGAACTGTTGAGAGCTTAATCCGTTGCGCCCTTTGCCTACGTCGCCGATAAAAATCACATCGTAGGTGGACAGTTTATCCTTCGACTGCGGAAAACGCTCCAAGTAGCCCCTGCCTTTGCCTTTTGTCATATCAGGCTGATGAAGTAGAAGGGTTTTAACGGTAACGCCCGGATCTCTGAAAAGAGCGTTCCGCAAATATCGGTACTCCCACCGGGGCACAGATTCGAT
>CAJXKU010000099.1 GCA_913055945.1 uncultured Lentisphaerota bacterium
CCCCTGATGTTTTGTTCCTTCTGCAACCGGCCTTACCGGCCAGTTCTGTATGTCCGAAGGCGGGTTCGGCCGCCGCCAGGCGGCGGCAGGGAGCGCAGCGACCGCCAATCCCGCCTTCTCGGCCATACCCCTGATGTTTTGTTCCTTCTGCAACCGGCCTTACCGGCCAGTTCTGTATGTCCGAAGGCGGGTTCGGCCGCCGCCGGGCGGCGGCAGGGAGCGCAGCGACCGCCAATCCCGCCCTCTCGGCCATACCCCTGATGTTTTGTCCATTTTGATGGTCGCGATTGTCCGGGAGGATGTTCAGCGCGGTTATTGAACTGGTGTGGGGCTGCTGGTGTTGGAAGAGTCGATCGATCGTGCGTTTGTCGGCCACCCTGCCGGCCATACGACGCCGTCCAGTGTGTTTCTGGAGGATGCGTCCAGTATTTTTTTCAGCAACGATGTTGTCCGGCGTCCGTCGCTGGGGGCGAACAGTAGTTGGCCGACAAAAAATTCTTCTTTGTTTTGATTGAATTGGTACCCTTCGGAGTCTCGAGTGGCCACAACGCGGAAGGAAGGGCCATCGGTCGCGGAAGTGATTGTCCATATTTCCGGTACAGATTTGTGCACGATAACCGGTTCGGCTTGCTCCGCTGCATTGTTTTTGATATATCCGACCCACTGGAGTTTTCTGCTCAAGGCTTCCACGAGCAGATCACGTGACAGGGACAAGGTTTCTTCCAATTGTTTCAGCGAAGGCAGTTCGTTGAGAGTCTTTTGAATCTTTTTGTTGGCATCTTGTACCGGATTCGAGTCGTAATACCAATGAAGATCCGTGGGTAGCTCCTGAATCACGGTGTGCAGTTCGGTTAAGGCCTCAGGTTGCGGTATTGCGCATTCACGCAGGGCGGAAACGAGTTTCTTCAGTATCCGCGCCTTGGGTATGGGGCGTATAGTCGTGTTATCGATGAGTTGCTGGATATGTTTGATGAGGAACTGGTCCATCCGGGACTGATTTTGGGCGTTTCTGAGTATTTTGAGGGCAAATTCTCCCTGCGGCATCAGGTTGTTTTGCGGAACGTCCGCTTTCTCAACTTCATATTTTTGTGTGGTAAGACCTTCCTCGAATAGTTGACTCGTGTGCACCGTCCGGGTGCTGTCTGTCTTTGTAGAGAACTGCAGAACCTCGCCGAGATACATTGTGTATTTCTGGCCGTTTTCCTCTTTCTCTTTGCTATAGATTTGTCCTTTGTAATACAGGTATTGCCATTCCTTGTCTTCCCCGCGCGGGCGGTAGCGCAGTTGTTTCCATTTTATGGTGGGAATTTTTGCTAATGCGCGGATTTTCTTCTGCACTTCGCGGTAAAGGGTAGGGGGAAGGCCGCCGTTTATTGCCTCTTCGGAATCCTGGGGCGGCATGGCTTTCTGGCTGTAAAGGGTGATCGTTGAAAGATCCTCGCGCCACGGGCCCTTTTTATGTGCGTTGTCCAGGAATTCCTGTACCTGGGCGAGTTGTCTCGGCGGCGGGACGAATTGAGTGAGTTCGAAGTTTCCGAGCAGTGTGGCTTCTTTGTAAAGCGGAATCTGGTTCAAAGCGTTTTCATAATCAGAAGCAGATGGTATATCGGAGAAATCTGAAACAAGCGTACTCAAATTGTCTTCATAAGCGGTGATATCGGGCAGAGGCTCGAATAGACTGTTAAGCAGTTGTCTCTTTCTCTCTTTGCGGGTCTGCGCCTGTTCAATCTCTTGCTGTACGTTTTCGCCCCACTTGTTAACTTTTGAAACGAGTTCCGAAAGTTTTTGAGCGAGTTTTTTATCAGCGTGTTTTCGCCATTTTCTGCCTTCTTCGAGTTTGTTCTGCAGGTTCTGTACGTAAGTTTTTTCTGCCTGCAATGAAGCGAATGCATCGGATTGCTCTCTTCGCTCTATTCCTTTTTCCGTCTTTTCGATGAGTTCGGACAATTTACGATTGGCTTTTTCCTTCTGTTGCTGAAGGAACTGGTTTCGCGTTTGGCGCCAATTGCTCACTTGCTGTTTCTGTTCAGAACTCATTGCGAGCTTTTCGGCTTTTTCCAGCAATGCCTCCTGCTGTTCCTCAGGAGCCGTATAATCCTGTCGTTTGATACGGTCCAGGTCGCTCAGTACCTGTTCGTACTTGCGTTCCCGTTCCTCTCTTCGTTGAATGCCGCTTCTTATCCGTTGTTCAAAACTTTGTCTTTTTTCTGTACCCAGCAGGTCTGTGTTGTTTTGGGTTATCTGCTTCAGGTAATCCTTGGCGTCTCTGTAGCTACGCTCTGTGAGCATGTTTTCAATTTTGTTCACGACACGCTCACGCCGTTCAGCCTGTTTGCTGGCGTGGACAAAGTAGCCGACGAGGCTGAGGATTAAAAGGACGGCCAAGCCGCACGCGGAGGCTATCAAAGCGCGCCGGGTTTTCTGTTTTCGCTCGATTGTGTCCAGCGTCGATTGTGCCTGATTCTTTAAGGCCTCGGGGATTTCGCGGTTGAATGCGGACAGTTCTTCCCAGCAACGGCGGATACTGGCCGCGTTGAGCGGGTCTTCCGAAAGAGCGTTCCAAAGCTGGTCTTTCGCCTCTTGAAACTTCTGTTCTTCTTCCTGGGCTTTCTTCTGTTTTTCCCGGTGCGCATAAGCGCGATCCAGTACTTCCTGCATGTTGCTGTCCGGTGTCAGGTTCCCCTGCTGCTGTAATTCTTCCCATTGCTGCAGCTGGCTTTCGATCGCTTCGTTATCCTCGTTTAACAGGGCCGTATCCAGTTCTGCTACGACGGATTGTGCCTTTTCGGCTGCTTCCTGGGCGGTCACTTCGCCCAGAATTTTTTCGATCGGGTTCAGCAGTTCCTGCGGGGGCTCGACTGCGCGCCTATGATCCTTCAGTTCGTCGTATAGATATCGGAGTTTGGGAAGATCATTTTCCGATAAAGCTTTTTCAGCTTCGACCGCGAGTTCTTCCATCTGTTGCTCTTCAAGGGGGCGCAGGTTTTCTTCCCAGACGGGATTATCCGGGTCCTTGTCCCGTATTTGCCGGAGAACGGAGATACGCTCGTCAGCCGTCCCTTCGTGGACAAGCCGTCGGTATTGCTGGAGAAGGGGCGAGAGCAACTCTTCGGTATCACATTCATTCTGTAATCGCTCCACGATATCCGTACGGATTTCAGCGGGGATCGGCAGGTCGTTTTCTTTGCAGAATTCGTGCCACTGGTCAGCGTCGGAGAAATTCACGATTTCGGCCAATTCGAAGAGCGAGGGGGCTAAATGCGCTTCGTAGACAGCCTCGGAGCGCATTCCTTTATCCAAAAAATCCGCACATTTTTCCAGACGATGATTGATTTCATCACACAGGCCTGCATAACGTTCGGCCAGTTCCTCTATGGCCGGGGAAATCTGTTGTTCCGAACTCCTGATGAATTCGTGGATTCGTGCGATCAGTTGTTGATATTCGGATATCATTGGCAATTACTCAGATTCTACGGTTGGTGCTGCCGGGGGGTTGATCTTTTCGTTCGGCGGAGGTTTTGTTGTCCTGAGGTTTTGTGCGGTTGCCGTGCGAAGGAGAGGCGGCGCGGTATACGTTTTCAAGCCCGGTTCCTTCTCGGGCGCAACGTACCAGACTGCTGCGTTTTGAGCAGGTTCCGGGGTTACGCAGGTCGATAACCAGGTATTCGCGCCTGCCACGTATCCGGCGCAGAGCGTCTTCTTCCGGCCGACAGCAACGCCATAAGCACGTTGTGTGCGGCGGAACCTGCTGGAAGAATGTGTTGAATGTAATACGCCAGCGGTGTTTGGGGCGGACAAGGGCTGCGGCCTCCTCTAAAAGGGGGAGCAGTTCTATGTGCGGTTCAAAAACAATGTATGCCGGATTTCGGGGAGCTGTTTCAAAAGCCTGGGCCAGAACCCCGGCCCATCCGGCGTCTCCCGCTGTTTCATCCCAGGAGGCGGCATAGGTACCCTCTGAGTTGCCTTGAGGAATTTCTTTAGGTTCTTCTATGACGCGGGGAGACTCGTTCCACGAGGTGATGAAAAAGCCGGGTTGCCGAGCAAGCCACGCTGGGCCTGCTTCGGGGAGTTCGTGGTCTCTGAGTACGACGTGATGAGCGATTTTATTGGCTCTTTGCGTGTGGTCTGCCGCTAAAGGGGCGATTCTGGAGAGTACACTGATATTTTCTCCCCCCAGCGTGAAACGGTAATGGCTGTAGGTGACCGGATTTTGGGCAGAATGGTTTCTGCTCACCGGGTTGGATGCCCGATATGCACTCAGGCTTTCAAGTAACTGGATGGCGTCCTGACGCATACCGCGTGTGTGCGCCACGGTACTGAAACCGCTGGTACCGGCGCGTAAGCCTTTTTCTGCAGAGGTATAAATCAATTCTTCTGCCATAGTGAAATTCTCAATACAACCTGATTGGCGGTGAACATTTTTTCGTTTTTACAGAAAAAATACAATATGCCTGCTTAAACATGTTGCGATTTTTTTCCGTGGTAACTTCAATCAGCTGGCTTCCTGGTTGCGCTACTGATGTTTCATCGGTTTAATCTTCGTTATGCAAAAAGCATCTAAGAGAACTAAGCATTAAGTTGCTTCATCCGGCTTGGTTTCTTCAGTCGTAGAGACGTTCGCTTCCTCCGGCGAAGGGAGATCGAACCAGATGCCAGTCTGAGGGTCTTTAAGCCGTGCGCCCAGATAGAATTTGGGCACTTGCATCGGCTTAGACCAACCTTCCGGCGTTACGAACAGGATGTCTCCGCATTCTTCTGTCTGAATGGAAACAGTTTCCACATCCGGCGGCGTCAACTTCGTATGGTAAGGAACTAAACCGCGTTCATAGAAGAAGTACAACAACGGCACCGATGCCCAGAAGGGTTTTATATCCCGGGGACGTATACAAAGGGTCCCGGAGTCAGGGTCTACCACGGGGCTGCGTCCGAGGGCGCTGTGAGGTATGTAGACCACGTTTCGAGCAAAAGATTCAACCGTGGATACAACTTCCGGACAAGTTTCTTCCATTAATGTACGCAAAGCAAAGGAGACTTGTTTGATTTTCTTAATATCGAAGGCACATGTATGAAATGATGGATCCCACTGATAAGGACACTGGGGCAGGTCAATGTCTAATTGATTCCACCATACGTCGGCTTTTGCTACAATCATAATCAGCGTTTTGTCCGTCTTCTCGCCTTCCCGCATGCCCAGGTATTTCTTGTAACGGTTGATCATTTCTGTGAGCAGAATCTCCTGTCTCTGGACGGCGGAACCCTTTGTCAATTGCGGATCATCTTTCTCCAGCTTGTCACGGAATCTGGCATCACGCGTCGGGTCAAACAGGAAGAAAAAAGCGTCTGAATGAAGGAGGTGTCGCGTGGTGGGATTATCTACCGAATCCATGCCCGGCTCAAAATGTTCGCCGGCGTTGTCGTACAGGATCAGTGTGCGCGACATGCTTTTGCGCACTTCTTCCAGGCGCGGATGGTGTTCAGCAGGGTTCAGCGTGAACATGAAAGGCTTGGGAAGGTTGATCAGCATGTCGTCAAGCAGTACCTGATTGTAGAGCTCGCCCTGCAATTCTGTTTTGCGGAGTGTAACCAGCTCGTCCGGGTCAGAACCGAAGAACAGCGTTTCTTCGAATTCGTTGATGATCTGGTTGTTAATCGCGTCCGTGTCGCGGAAACTTATGGCGAAATGTCTTGATAAAGTCCGGCGCATTTCCCACACCAGGCTGGTCAGAAAGAACGACTTTCCGCTGCCGGTGGCCCCGATGATGGATAGAAATAAAGGCGGTTTTTCGCTGGCGGTCTGGGGAATCCGCAGGTGACAGCGGGGGCACGCCATGTCCGGACAGCTCATGCCGGCACGGTCGACCGCATTTCCTTCCGGGGTGAATTTCGAGGGGCGGAAGCGTTGCTGGGCATCGGAACCAAGAACCGGATCGCCGGTGAGACTTTGGTGGCTGGCGATATACAAAAAGTCTTCAATAGCAAATTGGTGCCAGCAGTGGGGGCAGCGAATGTCTTCACGTTTACCGCCGAGCTTAGCACGAATCTGTTCATGCCGGGGAACGGCGTTTTCGTCCGTGGTTGCCTGCTGAACGGGTTGGGCGGCAAACTTTCTTGCTGGTTCTCTGCCGGAGGTTTCTTCCTTGGGGAACAGGTCGGTCATCTTTTCCGCCAGTACCCATTTGCCGGTTTCCGGCAGCCAGATACTGTCTTTAGGTTCAAGTTTGCCGTGTTCGGCCAAAGTTTTTAACTGCTCGCGCCCGCAGGGGCCGAACGTTTCCTCGCCGCGCTTGTAATAGTACTGTTTGTCTTCGTCTTCGCCGGAATGTTTTTCTTCAGTTTCCTCTTTTTCAGGTGAGGAGGACACCGCTTGCTCAGATGACTGCTGGGCATCTTCTGCTACAGGTACAACAAGGCGCACGTGAATATCTCCCAAACGGAATTGATCCGGTTCCTGCAGGGTGAAGGAGGAAATACGGTTTTTACCTTTATATATCCCGTTGGTGCTTTCCAGGTCCCTGATGCGCACTTTGCCGTTGTCCAGGTCGAGTTCTGCATGTTCTCCCGAAACAGAAGGGTCCTGAATGGTAACGTCACACGCTGAGCGGCGGCCGATAATACAGGGATATTCCCGGACTGAGGCCAGGCTCTGTTCTTCGCCCCCACTGCGTAAGCGTATTTCGCATAGTGGCCCCTCGGTTTTTCCGTTATTCTCCGTGGTCATGTTCGAATTCCGGTTTCTGGCGTTTTTTCGTTGATGAGTGCTGGTATAGTAAACATAATGGCGTAATCTATCTGGAATAGTTCCATCCCTACTCTATTTCTAAGTACATCCTTCGCAACCATCCCAGCAGTATGTGCACAGCTTTTCTTTGGGTAAGCCTACGGCTTTAACCAGGTTATCGAGTCGCTGATAAATCAGAGATGTCAGCCCGAGGCGTTTCCGGATACACGCCACCATCGCCTTATATTCGTCGCTGTCTTCGTTGGTGTAGCGCGTAAGGTCAACGTCGGTATCTCCTTCCAGTTCCCGGATAGCGCGGCGGGCGGCGAGGTCCAGTTCCGACCTTGAGCGGGAGAAGTTCAAAAATTTGCAATTGTACGTGAGGGGCGGACACGCCGGCCGCATGTGGATTTCTTTCGCACCTGCGGCATAGACCCTTTGTATCGTGTCCTGCAGTTGGGTCCCGCGTACAATTGAATCTTCGCAGAACATCATACGCTGGCCTTCGATGAGTTCGCTGATGGGGACCAGTTTCATTTGGGCCACGAGATTGCGGATTTTCTGGTTCTGCGGCATGAAACTCCTCGGCCATGTCGGGGTATACTTCACAAAGGGTCTTTGATAAGGGATTTGGCTTTGGTTGGCATACCCAACGGCGTGGGCGGTGCCGGAGTCAGGGATGCCTGCCACCATGTCCACTTCCTGATCGTCGTTTTCCGCCAGGTAACGTCCGCAGCGGTTACGGACAACTTCGGTGTTGATGTTTTCATAGTCCGAGGAGGGATAGCCGAAGTACACCCAAAGGAATGTGCATATCTGCAGAGTGTCGCCGGGTTTGGCTTTCTGCTCTACGCCATCGCTCGTCATGTATACGATTTCGCCGGGGCCCAGGTCTCTTGTGGTCTCAAATTCCAGATTGGGAAAGGCTGTGGTTTCGAAGGTGGCTGCACAGGCGTCTTCCCGGCTGCCGAGGACCAATGGGGTTCTTCCGTATTTGTCGCGGGCAGCGTAAATGCCTTCATCGGCCATGATCAGCATAGAGCATGAGCCATCAATCGCTTCCTGCGCATACTGAATGCCTTCGACAAACGTCTGTCCGGCGTTTATCAGGTTTGCGACGATTTCGGTAGGGTTGATCTCGCCCCCGCTCATTTCAGAAAAATGCGCGCCTTTTACGCCTAAGGCTTTTTCTATCAATTCCTCGGTGTTGTTGATCTTTCCCACGGTAACGATCGCATAAGTTCCCAGATGCGAACATATGATCAACGGTTGGTCTTCAAAGTCACTGATGACTCCGATGCCCACATGCCCGTGAAGCTGAGCTAAGTCGTCCTCGAATTTGGACCGGAATTGCGCGTTGGTAATGTCATGTATAACCCGCCGGATCCCGTTGTCGTTTGATACGGCCAGGCCGCCGCGTCTCGTGCCCAGGTGCGAGTGGTAATCCGTGCCGTAGAACAAATCGCTGATACAGTCCTTCTTGGATGCGACGCCGAAATAGCCGCCCATAACAATCTCCTTACTTGCTTCGGACTTCAGGCTTTATTATTTTGTGTTGCAATGTAAAACATACTGCTGTGCACTCTGTTCTGGAGATACGCCGGATGCGTTTCGAGCTTTCTTATCCCCTTGAAAGAGGGGGTCCAGATTTCGTGCTTGGGATGTTATGGGGAAATATATCACATACAACTCTGCGGCCACGGGTTGAACGTCATCTCTGAATAAAAGGATATATTGCAGGCAGCCGAGGGAGGATAGCTCCTCGTGTAGATGTCGCACCGGTAAAAGCGCTCTTGGAATGCACTGCACACGGACGTCCGGATATGAAATCGAAAAACGAAATGGTTGTCAATGCATTGCCGCTTCTGTCTGAATTGACAGGCGTGGGAAGATATACGCTTGAAGTCTGTAAACGGCTGCATCATGAACCGGAACTCAGGCCGCAGTATTATTACGGATATGTTTCGAGCCGCCTCCGGAATACTGATACAGAAGTGCCGGGTGATCAGGCAGCAGCTTCACTTGCCCGTGTGAAAGGGGGCCTGGGCAGGAACGAGCTGTTTCGTCGGTTCAGCCGGAAGTGTCTACTCCTTACAAATCGCCTGTTCGGCGGTAAATTCGATCTCTACTGGGAACCTAATCATGTTCCGCTTCCCGGAATAAGAAGTCAGTATCAGATCACCACGATCCACGATCTCTCCACATATCTCCATCCGGAATGGCATCCGGCTGAGCGAAACCGGTATTTCCGCAGACATTTCCCGGAGAATATCAGGAGAAGTGACATGCTTGTCACTGTATCGCATGCGATGAAATCCCAGATCGAGCAGATTGAATTTCTCCGGGATCTCCCTGTGCGAGTCATACCAAACGGGGTGGACCACGACTTGTTTTGTCCGATGTCTGAGGAGGCCGTACGTTCCTTCCGCGAGAAATTTGAGCTTCCGCAGGATTTCATCCTTTTTGTAGGCTCCCGTGCGGATCCTCGGAAAAATTTTCGACGATTGCGGGAAGCGCATTCACATTTCCTGTCATTGGCGAGCACAGACATCCCGCTTGTAGTTGTTGGGGGGTGCTGGGGTAGTGGGCATAATAAGGCCGAAGAGAACAGTGATAAGGATGCTCCGGTGAAATCCCTTGGATACCTTTCCCGCGAGGATCTGGCCTTGGCTTATAATGCAGCTTCTGTGGTGGCGTATCCATCGCTTTACGAAGGTTTCGGTTTGCCCGCTATAGAGGCAATGGCGTGTAGAACGCCGGTTGTTGCTTCGGATATTCCCGCTCTCCGGGAGGTATGCGGGGAGGCCGCCTGTTTTGTAGAACCGACTTCGGCCGAGGCGATTTGCGCGGGCCTGGAAAAGGTAATGACTGATACTTCTTACGCGGAGCAGTTGGTCAATAGGGGAAGGGAACAGGCAGAGATGTACAGTTGGCACCGCACGGCAGATCTCCATATGAATTTGTTCAAAGAGGTGATTGATAAATAGAAAAACATCTCCAGGTGAAAAGCCCGGGAAGAGAGATGTTCTTATATCTGCGACAGCCGTGAGGCTGTCTTTGGGACTGCGGGGTGTGCTGTGTGTGGCTTTGGTATTGCATGCAGCGGGCGGTGCTACGACCCTGTACAGTGTATTGCTCTCACCGAAGTATTGAAAGCCCCGGCTGCAGCTTTCGGGACGCTTTCGACTGTAATGTCAGGCTTCATGTTATCCCGAACATTCCTTTCAGGATTGAAGAGATCGTCTCAGCTGCCCGAAGTAAGTCGTCGCGATCTCTTGAGACTCGGGACCGGCCGCAAGCTTTTGCACAGGAACACGAAGAACGGAAACGAGGAACGAGAACCCCGAACCCCGAACCCCGAACCCCGAACCCCAATAACTGATAACCGCCACACCGGTACACCGCCACACTGGTACACCGACTCACCGGCTAACCGACTCACCGGCCACACCGCCCGAAGCGGACCGCAAAGCGGTCCGGGTAGGTAGCCACGGGTGTGAACCCGTGGGCTCGGGGATGCCACCAACCATATGCGCCCCCAAAGCGGGCGCGGGCGAGTTTTCTCATGTATAGCCACAAAAAGCCACAAAAAGTCACGAAAAAATATGGCTTCGGAAGAACCAGGAACGATAGGACCACAGGACGATGGGACTACGGGACTATGGGACTATGGGACTATTGGACTACTGGACTACGGGAGTGCGAACAAAATATGAACCATGAACAAGTATCCAGCGGCCTGCATCCAGCACCAGGAACCAGGGACTATGGGACGACGGGACTGAGGGATGACAGACCACGGTGGACCGCTTGACTGACGAACCGACGAACCGCTACGCCGCCACACCGACTCACCGATACACCGACTCACTGGCACACCCCCCGAAGCGGACCGCAAAGCGGTCCAGGCGGGTAGCCACGGGTGTGAACCCGTGGGCTCGGGGATGCCACCACCCATATGCGCCCCAAAGCGGGCGCGGGTGAGAA
>CAJXKU010000100.1 GCA_913055945.1 uncultured Lentisphaerota bacterium
GATTACGATGGACGATTACAAGGCTCGTTATCCGTAATCGTCGCCCGTTATCGTCAACCGGCCTGGCATCGGTGTCTTATATAAGCAAAACCGCCCGATGATGACAGGCAAGGACTTCTCTGATCCACTTCCGAAGTGGTCAGATGCCTGTTTTACAATCGCCCGGATACCCAAGGGCAGAGACACCGATGTTTCACATGAACAACAAAACGCAGGACACAATTACGAGTTTTGCAATGCTCAGTCGATGTTGTATTCGGTCAGTTTTTTATACAGTGTTGTACGGTGTACGCCGAGCAATCGGGCGGCTTTGTTTTTGTTTCCGTTTGATGACTGAATAGCCTTTTCGACAGCCATTTTTTCTGCTTGGGCAAGCGTAGGTACATCGTATTGTTCTGTCTGACCTTGTTCAGAAGAGATTTCCGAAGTGGAAAGATTGTCTTCTGCTGAGGTGGCGGGATTTCCTGTTGATTCATCGGCGAGATCACCGCTATCCGCTTCTGATGAGGGTGGAGAAGAAGGCTTGGGTAGAAAGGGGTTGTCAGCGGAAATCAGCGGTCCGCTGCACAGCAGGCATGTCCGTTCCATAACATTGCGGATTTCCCGAGTATTACCGGGCCAGTAGTACGATTTCAGTTGTTCCATGGCATCGTCAGTAAAGCCCTGGATATCTTTTTGAAAGTTAGAGGAGAAATCCTCAAGAAAGTAATAGCACAAATCTTCTATATCGTCAGGTCGCTCCCGCAAAGGCGGAATGTGGATGGGGATCACATTAAGCCGGTAGTAGAGGTCTTCACGAAAAGTGCCTTCCTGCACCATTTCCTCTATGTTCTTATGCGTAGCAGCGACAATGCTCACGTTTACTTTGATATCTTTGGTCCCCCCGATGGGCCGGACAACCTGTTCTTCAATGACTTTCAGCAGTTTTGTCTGAAGGTTCGCATCCATATCACCTATCTCATCGAGAAAAAGTATGCCGCCGTTTGCCAGTTCGACAAGACCGGTTTTATCTTCTTTGGCGTCAGTAAAAGCTCCCTTTTTGTGCCCGAAAAGTTCACTCTCAGCAAGCGTGGCAGGTATTGCGGAACAGTTCAGTTCGATAAATGGCTTGTCTCGGCGTTGCCCGGCCTCATGTATCTTTTTGGCTAAAAGCCCCTTCCCCGTGCCGGTTTCTCCTCTGACCAGCACACAGGAAAAATTGTTTTCAGCGATTTGAGTGCACAATTGAACCACAGAGGTGAGCTGGGAACTTCTTCCGACCACGCCTTCGTTGAGTTCTACGTATCTGCCGCGTTTGTTAAGTTCCCGGTAACAACGGTTTTCGCGACAGAGTTCCTCCCGCTCCAGGGTGTCGGATATCCGTTTTTTCAGCAGTGTCTGGTCCACCGGCTTGGTAAGGAAGTCTTCGGCACCGCGTTTCATACAGTCTACAGCGGTATTAATATCACCGTAAGCCGTCATGACTATGATCGGCATGGCCGGGTATTGCTCCCGCCATTGGGTGATGTAATTTGAACAGTCGCCTTCGGGTAGCTTAAAATCAAGTAACGCTATGCTGAAGGATTGCTCTGACAACAGAGCCTCTGCGGATGCGCCGTCCTGAGCATGCATGGCGGTGTACCCTTCATCCTCGAGCATGTCCCGAAGGGTCATGCCCAATAATTGATAATCTTCAACCACCAGTACAGAATGGCGTTCAGTCATCGTTTCTTTGCTCCTCTGTTTTGTTGGCTATGCGGACACCCACTAATTCCGGATGGTCAGTGAGGATCTCCAGTTCTGCATCCATTGCGTCACATATCCGTTTTACAATGGACAGTCCCATCCCGTCGTTTTGTCCTTTGGTATTCTCAAACGGCTCCGGCGGTTCAATTTTTACATCGGATGGCCACGTGACGCCGGTGTTTAAAACGGCAATTTCTACCGTAGGCTTTGTTTTCCAAACGACCTTTATTGTCCCGTCCTCTCCCGTCGCTTGAGCGGCATTAAAAAGGAGTTCAATAAGGGCGAAGCGGTACCAGTTGCCGTGCTTGAGTTGGTATGATTCTTCGGTACCTTCGCATTGGAAGCGGCACAAAGGGTATTGTTTTCGGACATGCGCCAATGTCTCCGAAATAACGGTTTGCAGATCCATTGTTTCCGGGGCCGGTAACGGATCCAGCAGTAAAGTCATACGTTCGGTGAATCGGTATATATCTTTGAGGTCAGCTTTAAGAAGATCGCACCTCTCTGCGGAGGACGAACCGGCAGCCTGAAGGTCTCGCTGGATTGTGTCCAGTGCCATGTCGAAGCCTGCGTAAAGATTACGTAACCGATGCCGGAGCACACTGTTCAATTTTTGTATGTTAAGAACATTCAGGGGATATTCCTGCTGTTGCATTTAAAACGTCCTTCAGGCTTTTGCTTTGGTGTAGACCAGTGGCGGCTTCAGGTTCTAAACCCGCGGTCAATATGCGGCTTAACCCGCATGTTGCGGTATCCGTAGATGTATGTATCTTACACCGCAAAAAGAACGTTGTCAAATCACCGTTGGGCCATAGCTCGCCAAAAGGGGATTCTTTTTCAATTCTTTTGTGCATCGGGTTGCGAATCTTTCAGCGGGACGTCTGAAATAAGAACGGTCGATTATGATCAGGATTACGATCACGACCTTGGAGGATGTAGATCGTAAGTTGTTAGTCGAATCAACCAACAACCAGCAAAGCAGGATTGGAAGCAGACTTGCCTGCCACGCCTGTAACACTGCGGGCGGGTGCGGTGCTGACGGTTCGCCCTCGCAATATCCGGGATAGAGTTATTTCGACTGACGGGGCGTAATATTACTTACGCGAAACAATGAGCCTTGCCTGACTTTCTCAATTATGCAAAAACTGTGTAAAGACAGACCTAAACCGAGTTTTATCCGAACTGTTTCGTCTTAAAAAGAAAATGTGGTATGAATTCTGCTCATTATTAACTGCCAAGCTCTTGTAACGGGAAATGACGTTCAGGCTGTCAGCCTGCGGCGCCACCAACTGCTTTAAGAGCAGAATAGGTAAACAGTCAAACATAAAAGAAATGAAATATTATGGATACATCCAGCAGTTTCGCAGAATTGAGAAAATTCAGCAGGAGAAATGTTATGACAATGCAGGGAACAGCGCGTCGGTTAACGGTGGCGTTAGTAGTGAGTCTTATGTTTACCGGCAGTTTTTCAGGTTTGGCTGAGACTAACGCTGATCCTGAAATGGGATTCGTCGAAGGCGGCTACGACGAGCCGACGGACTCAGGGTTGGAGCGGCCGTTTCTCAACGCTCAACAGCAGTATACCCATATTGTCCAGGACGGACGAACCCAGGTCACCGGCGGAGCAGTTGAATGTGAATTCGACGGTGGAATTTTCCAGATCGCGATGTACGATGTTACTGACGGTATCGTCGGAGCTCCGAGAGTGTTCGTCGAGGAGGTCACACTGCCTGAAAAGCCAAAAGATGGTGGGAACGGCTACAAGTTCGGCACATACAACTTTCAATTACAGGAGCCGGTGGACCTCAGCGAGTACGTGGGGCGAGAACTGGCAGTTGGCGGCCGGCACGATCGCGTCAGACTGCGGGGACAGAACTGGAGTGAAGATTTTGCTGATGAGCACGGCTGGGGCGTTGCGACGGGCGATCGAGATGAATCACTGACCGACAGTGAAACGTGGCAACACGAACTGCAAGACCGTGGCTCAGCCCTATCGGCTGCTTTGTTCGTCGAACCGGTTTCGGTACCTGAGGGCAAGGCTCAGACGGCACTCGGCGAAACAATCCACGAGAACTTATCCGAGACTGTCTTCGCTGCGTTCCCGAACCTCACGCCTGAAAAGGGCATGACAGTTGAATACGATAAATCGACGGCGACGGGAGCTTCGGTTACAGTGTTAGAAAATGGCGTTGTCGAGGTCGGCCAGGGTTCTACGGAGACAGACACCCTCGAAGTCAGAGTTTGCGATTTGGATGGAGCTTGGCACGGACCGCAGACAATCACCCTCGTCGATGACAAGTCCACTGACGACGGCGAAGCGACCCTCGTCGCCGCTCGGGCGCCAGACGGCAGTCGCCTCACCGCGCGCCCGGACGGACCGGTGTATCACTCCTCTGAAGGTACGACCCACGTTTTCACCTGGGATGAGCCAGGCCCCTGCGCACGCGTCGTCCTCTACGATGAGGACGAGACCACGCACTGGGGCGGCGGACCGAATACACATATATACGACACGATGGAACGCCCAAATGCGGCGGCAGGCGACGTTCCCCGGCGGATCGCACCCCACGGGAAGTGGGACCGCTACAGCGGGTTACCGGAGTTGCACTCAAATAGCCACTCCGGGGAGTTTTCAGCTCGGATTCAGGACAAAAACAGCGGTCGTAAGTTCAAGGCGCGGTTCGAGGAGACGACGGAGGTATTCCTCTCCTACGCTTTGAAGATTCCGGACGGCAAAGCAATGCTCGGCGGCGAGGAGTCCGGTGAGTTTCCGGAAAGTTCCGTCTGGAAGATGGCATGGCTGTTCAACGAAGACACTTCGGACGACGTCGATATCTGCCTGCCGTCGTGGACTCCGTCGCTGTCGATCGGTGGAAATAGCCTCAACCCCGACGTGGCCATCGATGACAACAAAAAGCCAGCTTGGTGGCTGTGGGGCGAGTGGATGCGCTTTTCGATCTGGCTCGAATGTGGCGACGACCCCGCAAACGACCCCGGCCGAATTCGATTCCAGGTGGTCGCGGAAGGCGAACAGACCCGGGTCGTTGCTGACGGTGAAGACGAGATCATGTCCGATGGAGAGCCGCCATACGCCTGGAAACGGCTGAACATCCTCGGTTGGTCCCAGAACAAAAATGTCTCTGGAGACAACGTCGAGGCGCTGTACGACGATATCTATTTGGCGACCGGCGCGGATGCCAACGCCCGCGTCGAACTGACGGATAACTCGGTATACGAAGATAGTACTCGGATGCAGTTGTGCAAAGTTCGCTCCTGGTCCGACAACCGCGTTTCGGCCGTTCTCAATAAAGGCTCCTTGGACGCTGTGGAGGGATCGACGATCCATCTGACAACGGCCGACGAACAGCAGGTCGTTTCCATGGATATCCAAAACGTCACACCGGACTACAATGTTTCCTTTAAACCTGGAGATCGCGGCACCCGTACCGGCGGCGGCAGGCTCGAACAGACGGTTGCGCACGGCGAGAGCGCCACCGCGCCCACCATTGAAGCGGACGATGGCTGGAGCTTTACCGGCTGGGATACGGACTTCAGCAGTGTCACCTCTGATCTGACCGTGAATGCTCAATATGAAGAAACTATCTTCTCTTCTGGTCCTGAAATCGGGTTCGTCGATGCAGTGAAGGAAGGGACGGAGAACTCATCGACCAGACGGCATCTTAACGCGCGAGAGGAGCATACCCATGTCGTTGAGGACGGCGCAACCCAAATTGTGGGAGGCGGAATCCAGTGCGAGCTCGACGGCGGAACCTTCCAGATCGGTATGTACGATATTACCGACGGCGTCAACGGTAAGGCTTCCCGGGTGTTTATGCAAGAAGTGACTCTGCCCGAACGACCAGCACCAGGCGGAGATGGCTACAAAATCGGGACTTACCAGTTCGAACTCGAACCGATCCCGCTTCGGGAGTACGTTGGCTGTGAGTTGGCTGTCGCTGTCAAGCATGACTCCGTACGGACATGGGGGAACAACTGGTACAAACCATCCGATGCGAATATTTACCGCGGATCCGGGGATGGAGGGCTTCCAGACCCGTGGCAAGGGGAATTGAAAGACTCTTACTCTCCCCGTTCAATGGGGTTGTTCATTGAACCGGTTGAAGTTCCCGACGGAAAGGAAAGAACAGTCGTCGGGGAGGGTATACTGGATAATCCCGAACAGACTGTCTTCGCGCCGTTTACCGACATCACACCAAAGAGCGGAATGGCTGTTCAGTACGATGAAACGACTGAAGCTGATGCCCCGGTAGCGGTACTCGAAAACGGCGTTGTAGAAGTCGGCCAGGGGGCTACGGAGAAAGACACGATTGAAGTGAGCATCCTCGATCTGGACGGAGCCTGGCACGGACCGCAGACGATCAAGCTCGTCGATGACAAGTCCACTGACGACGGCGAAGCGACCCTCGTCGCTGCTCGCGGGCCCGATGGAAGCCGCCTCACCTCGCGCCCGGACGGTCCGGTGTATCACACCGCTGACGGGACAACACACCTGTTCACCTGGGATGAGCCAGTCCCCGGCGCGCGCGTTGTCCTTTATGATGAAGATGAGACCACGGACTGGGGCGGCGGGCCGGATCTGCACGTCTACGACACGATGGAGCGACCCGACGCAGAGGCCGGTGACACTGCATCGTTGCGTGCCACGTACGGCAAGTGGCGCAGAAGTCACAGCGGCGCCCCTGAACTGCGATCCAACAGCCACTCCGGCGAGTTCTCGGCGCGGGTCCAAGATCGGAATGACCTCAATAGGTTCCAGACGGAGTTTGCGGAGACGACGGAGGTGTTCCTCTCGTACTGCGTGAAGATCCCGGACGGAAAGGCAATGCTTGGCGCTGACGAGCCGGGCGAGTTTCCGGAAAGTTCCGTCTGGAAGATGGCCTGGCTGTTCAACGAGGGGACGAGTGCCGGAGAGGACGTCGACATCTGCCTGCCGTCGTGGACACCGATTCTCTCGATTGGTGGAAACAGCCTCCACCCGGACGCAGAGATTACGGACGCAAAGCGACCCGACTGGTGGCAGTGGGGCGAGTGGATGCGGTTCTCTTTCTGGCTGGAGTGCGGACCCGAACCCGAAACCGACCCCGGCCGGATTCGCTTCCAGGCGGTCATGGAGGGCGAGGACACTAGGGTTCTCACCGATGCACGGGAGCCGATCATGCAGGACCGCAGAGCCGCGGCACCATACTCCTGGAAACGACTGAACATCCCCGGTTGGTCTCATAACAAAGACGTCTCCGGCGAGAACGTCGAAGCGCTGTACGACGACATCTACTTTGCTACCGGCTCGGATTCGAACGCCCGTGTCGAACTGACCGACAACTCGGTATACGAAGACAGTACTCGGATGCAGTTGTGCAAGGTACGGTCGTGGTCGTCGAACCGCGTTTCGGCCGTTCTCAATAAAGGCTCCTTGGACGCTGTGGAGGGATCGACGATCCATCTGACAACGGCCGACGAACAGCAGGTCGTTTCCATGGATATCCAAAACCTCACGCCGGACTACAATGTTTCCTTTAAACCTGGAGATCGTGGCACCCGTACCGGCGGCGGCAAGCTCGAACAGACGGTCGAACACGGCGAGAGTGCCAGTGAGCCCACCATTGAAGTGGACAATGGCTGGACCTTCGGTGGCTGGGACACCGACATAACAAATGTTACGGAGGATTTAATAGTTAGGGCTCGATATAATCCGGTTGATAATGACGCAGACAGTCTTTCCGATGCCTGGGAACAGCAGATTGTCGATGCAGCCGACGATATAGATTCGATTGAAGATGTCAATCCGGAAGATGATTTTAACGGCTCTGGACGGAGCAATCGCGTGGAATACGCATTCGGTATGGACCCGACTGCTGCGAACGAAACCCCCTTGACCGTAGAGATTGCTAAAGACGAAAACGGCAATTCGCAACTTGAAGCAACCTTTAATGTACGCTCTCCGGGGCTTGATATGGGGTATGTTATGCAAACCTGCAGCGATCTCAAAACGGGAGACTGGAGCGGCGGAAGTCTGTTCTTCGAAAACGACGCGTGGCAGTCAAGTGATGCCCGCGTTTCCGTGGTCAGTCAGTCTGAGAAATCTGAAGGACTCTGGGAAATTACTGTTCGCCTCCAGAATAGCGATACCAGCAACGTTGAGTTTTTCCGCGTGGGATTGGAATAAGTCGTCAACTGAGCCTTGGTCCTGCTGTTTTATAAAAATAAGATAGGTTTTTTCGCCTCGTCTCTTTTTGCAAGAAAATATATGACCCAAAGGATTGGTATTGTATCAAACATTTTTTTTCTATCTTTTCTCAGGATGCGCAAGGTGAGGTGGAATGGCTAGATGCTGTTGGTCACCAAACCATTCAACTTGAGGAAGGGATAAACTTCATTGGGCTTAATTAGCAGAATCCCGATGGGGGGAGTTACAATGTCCAGGAGCTGTTGGACATGTCCGTACTGGAAGGCGGTCTCAATCGTATCAGCTCCGATCAGCTTATTCTCTGGGACACGGCAAACCAAAAATATTTCCGGTTGTGGTTAATATCCGACGGAATTATCCCGGATTCTGCAGTATCCGTACTGGATGTATTCTACACCGCTAAAAAAAAACGTTGTCAAGTCTCAGTTACCCATAACTCCCCGGAAGGGGATAATATTTTTCTAATGTTTTGTATGTCCGGTCACTAATTTCACGATTCCCCCAGTTGGATTTGCGCTTATGTGAAACTCAGTTTCTTCGTTCTTAGTTCCCAGTTTTTCGTTTGCGCTATTTCCCCGGCTGGGGTTGTTACGCTGGCAATCGGTGATTTGCGGATTACAACGCCGGGGGCGAATATTAAAGCGGCGGCTAAGGCCGCACGCACTCCAAAGATGCTCCGCATCAACGCGGTACCGGCCGAAGGCTCTTTTGGAGTGCGGTGGCTTGACACCGCTTTGGTATTGCGTTCCCAGTGCTTCGTTGTTCGGGCTCTACTCATCCCGCCATCCGACGGATAACGTCGTCCGGTGTTTCTGTCCCGGGGTATCCGGGTCGCCGCGCGCCGGTGGTATACGTGTCAAATACTCAGGTAGAGGACTTCAGATTGCAATTATCTACAATACTGGCTATTCGTTTGCGTTCATTTTAAACAGCGAAATCTCATTTTTATGCAACATCCGGGTTATTGCTAAACCAGGTCAAGGCGATATAGAATTAATAATACAGCGATACCTGTCAGGAGGCCGCAGATGTTAGCACCTATGTCAGCGATAGAGAAAAAGCGTTGACCGGGCTGTATAAGTGGTTGTAAAAATTCCATCAGGATACCGAAAGATAAGACAGATAAGGTGGTAATAGTTACATTGAGCCGGATTTTTTTATGTTTTCCGATTGTCCACAACATGAGGAAAGCAAAGATGGCATAGATGCAGAAATGAACAATTTTGTCAGCGTGGGGAATTGGGGATGTTATGGTTCTGGTAAAAATATCAGGCGGTGCAAGGGAAAGCAATGCGACGATGAATGCATAGTCTATTAAAATTGCCAATCTTGTTTTTCCCTTAAGTAATCGAAGGGGAGCTGTTATAGGGGTGAGGGTGGTCATTGTTTATTGGTCAGTTCAGTGTGGTCAATTTGATTTATAGGTATAGGGAGTGCTTGGACTGATGCGGTTGGTTAACTTAGCAATTCCCAGAAGAGCCAGTATTGAGAATGCTGTAAAAACATACCCGGTAAAATGTGAGCAACCGTTTTGTATAAGGGGGGCAGTAAATGTAAAGAGAAAACATGCAATTACAGTATTCACTAAATCGCTTACGATTGAGAGTACGATTCCGGAGACTAAAATGATGATAATACTTATGTAGTGTCTGCGCCGGAAGAAAGCGATTGCAATGGCTGCTGCGGTAAGAACCATGAGGGTGCGAAGGTCGCAAATGCAGTTTCCCACGTCCAATGGCGGCTTTACTGCCAATCCGTTGTCAAATAGCTGGATCTCAGTTCCGTATGCATCGGCTTCTACGGACATTATCAGCCCGGCAATATTGACCGGCAAAGTGCTTATATGTGCCAAAATTGCAGTATAGACATTAGTGGAAAAGTTATAAATAATGTTAAACTCAACTGCAAAAAGCAGATAAAATATAGGAATTCCCAGGTATCGCATTACCGGCCATCCGAAGAAAAACCAGGCGAAGCCGAACAGTTCTATTACAGTGGCGACTCCCATAATCATACCGCTTGAGATAGCGTACCCGAATCCATATAATGCTAGACCGCCCAATGCAATCAGAAGCCCGGGCCAAGCTATCCATGTAGGACACTTACGCAATGCATTCCGTCTGGTGTAGATAATGAGCAGGCTTACTATGGGAATGCCAAAGATATAATGCCAGCGCGGGTCGACTGCAGCGACTTCAAGGAGCTGAAATAATATGCGGTAATGTATTAAACCGAAAATGCCTAAAAAGACTAGGGAAAAAATCCACAGACGTGGCGGCATCAACCATTCTTTATTGTTTGATTTTGGGGTAGCCTGCATAAAGTACCTTTAGTTATTATAACTTTTTAGTCCGGTTCAATCTGACCGTTTTTGTTGATGCCATGAGATCAGAGCGAAAGATTAAGTTAAGGATTAAACCTTTAGCCTAATATAACCTTCCATAGAACAACTATTTAATATATATCGAAATTATACAATTGACAAGTTACTCATAAGGCAAATGTGATCGTTCATGTATTTTGTGATAATGCCACGGCTCGACAGAGTCTCGCCCTCCAGTTAAAAAAGCAAGTATACCGAATACCGATCACAGATTACTGATCACCGATCACCGAGACGAAGTCTCACATAAGCAAAACCACCGGCGCGAAGCGTCCCGGATACCCAGTAGGGGAAACTTGTTGAAATCTTGAATCATTGAATCGTTGA
>CAJXKU010000101.1 GCA_913055945.1 uncultured Lentisphaerota bacterium
GGCGTGCATAGACAGGTGTACCGCAAAAAGGCCGGAACATACCGGAGACAAAGTCTCGCCGCGGGGTGTCAGGGCGGCTCCGCCGCCCGGCGGATTGGCTCGTATGCAATATTTCAGGAAACAGATTGACTGCCAAGACAATCAGGAGGTACACACACTATGGCTGATCACACGACTGTAGAAGTACCGGAAATAAAAAACGTCGCGGAGGGAATCGTGGTCCGCCAGGCCATCGACAATATGGGATGGGCCGATATGGGTGGCTACACAGTGGTGATCGATGCACTCGAAAAACCTTCCGAAGAACAGGAAGTGATCCGGGCCATTCAGGAAACCATACCCTCACAACCCATATCTAAACTTATCAACACCCACCTGCACCCCGACCACACGGCTTTAAACAACCGCTTTCAGGAGCTCTACGGAACCGAGATCGTGAACCTGCGCACTTATCCGGACATCGCGCCGGAGGATGGATTGCACATAAAAGGCGAACAGCGCTCCTGCCAGGTACTGCCGATGCCGGGTTGCCACACGTCCGAAGACGCGGTGGTCTGGTTTCCCCAGGAAGCCGTATTGTTCACCGGCGATATTTTCGGATGGGGCATGGTTCCGTCCATCGGCAGTTGCAACAACTCCGTGCTGAAACAGCTTATCTCAATCTACGACAACCTGATCTCCCTGAATCCCGCCACCGTTGTCCCGGGGCACGGTCCCCTGGCCTCCGCTAAAGAGTTGGAGCAATGCCGTGAATACTTCGCGTGGCTGGGGCCAAAGATTACCGAACTTGCCGAACAAGGTCTGGACAGAAAAACCATCATGACCGAAGTCAAACCGCCGGAAGAGATGCAACACTGGTGGCGCTTTGCGGAATGGAAACACGAGCATAACGTGCGCCGTCTGGTTCAAAGTATCGCCTCTTGACCCGGGGCTTCGTTTAACCGGCGAACGAATTGTTCGCTGGTGCGTACTCGATCACCCACAGTTAAAAGCTGTACCGGAGGCTGGCGTACACGTTCGTATTCCTTTTGAAACGGCCGTACGCGGTATGATCATCCTCGGAGAAAAACAGGTTCGCGCCCGCGGACAGGGTCCAGTCGTTGGTTACATCCCAGTTTACCTGCGGTCGCAGATACGCATCATCACCGGAGGGGCTGTAAAACGTGAACAGCGAGGTCGTCAGCGTCTGCCGGAAAAACTGCTTACGCAGCCGGCAGGTCACTACATGGCGATATTCATCGTCCTCCGGCGTGCCCGGGGGCAAAGAGCGCTCGTACGCTTCGTAATCCTGCATCCACTCCAAGTAGTATTGCAGTCCCAGCGAGAAGTCTCGGGCAACCATCGGCAGATCGCGTTTATACCCGGCAAGAAATCGTAATTCATCATTGTTGATACGCGGATCATCCCCGTCGCGATCTTCCACGGAATCGTAATAGGCCACTTCCGCATTGGCTATCCCGGATTTTATCGTTCCGCGAACGGAAGCGCCGTAGGTGTTCAGTTCCGGAAATATTGCCCTGCCCTGCGGGTCACGTCCGCCGGGTGACTTCCAGAATCCGCGATACCCGTAGGCCGCAAGCTCCAGTCCGCCGATTCTTTTATGCAGGCGCACGGCAATCTCGTCGTCCGTGAACCAATCATCGGGTTCGTCTACGTCCAGAACCGATTCCCGCCCCCTGAAACGGCCTCCCCGGAAACTGGATAAACGCCAGCCGCGAACCATACGGTCATGGTCAAAGCGCGGAGTATACACCACATCCAGATTCGCTATATCGCTGTACATACTCACTTTCACTGCATCCGAGGGCGCCTTCAGGTACTCCACATCCCGTCCGATGAAGAACGAGCGGTAATCTTTCGGAAACATATCGTTCAGAAAAAGAAAATCACCGGTACCCCAAGTTAAAATCTGGCGCCCCGCGGTAACGTCCATAAAAGAAACCGGCGTAAAACTGACACTCGCCTGCCTCAAGTCCAGCCAGCCTTCGCCGGTGTTAAGGTTCACATCATGATGGTCCAGTACCGGATCGTAAACAAAATCTGCACGCCCCTCAAAGTTCATATCATGCCAAGTGTAATCCGCTTCAAGCTGTAAGCGCGTCTCGCCCAGCGACTCGTCCTTTTCATGCGGATCCGATCGCGTTCGAAATCCACCGCGTATTTCCCAGAAACCGATGACATGCTCCCGCCACACGCTGCCCAAACGGAAGCCTTCCTTCTCTTCGGAGGCGGCAGCGTCGCCTGTCTTCTCCTCCGTACCGCCCCCCAGGCCGGACGGCAACCGGGGCCCCTCTCCCGAATCCGAGTCGTCCCCCCCGTTCTGATCGCTACCTAAGCCGGAGGGCAGAGTCGGTCCCTGTTCATTATCGCCGGTGCTTTCCGTACCATTCGTTTGATCTTCCGAAGATTCTTCTCCCAACCCCTGGGGCAGGCTTGGTTCGGCTGCAGTGACGGAAAAGCCGTACAGCCCCAGTACAAAAGCGGCAATAAAAACAACGACGACAAACCGCGCGTAAAAACGCCTCTTGCTCACAAGGTCCGCCAAGGTGCTATCCGTATACAACGAAACGTCCTCCTCAATTCTTCATACCATCCTACATTGCCGCATTGCGCGTCTGACTTCCGCGTTTACGCGGAAGTCTCCCGGCGGCTTCAGCCGCCGGAATTCCATGCGTACATAGCCCCAATCAATCATGCTCTGTGCCCTGTTTCACCGGCTCAACGCAGTTGCTCGCTGAAGCTCGCACAGACTATCCGCCTGAAGGCGGAACTCTGACCATTACACATCCCATCCCAGAGACAGGCGGAACTCTGACCTGCTCAATCACTTCAAATACTCCTGCGGCGGATTCTTCAGGTAACGTTCGGCGAAGATGCCCTTATCAATTTCTACGTCGTAGGTTACGTCTTCGTAACTCATTACGGTATACGAATCATCGGATAAATCGATCATTTTCTGTTTTGTGATGGTTTTGTACCCCTGGATGTCTTTTACCTCGAGCGTCTGCTGCCTGCGGTATTCCCTGCCCTGCTCGTTGTAATAACTGGTCTGCACCACCACATAGCTGTCCTTATGAATCCACATCTTGTAGTGGTCGAACTCAACATATTTGGGATTTTTGGGGGTGTTTTTCAGGACATAATATTTATCCGTCTCATTGACCAATTCGTGTTTATCGAGATCTGTCTGCCGACCCGAAACGTCTTCGTAGAAGAAGTGCGACCCCACGAAACTGTTCCGCTTGTCTGCCGCCGAAATTCGGTTTACCAGATCAAGCGCCGGCTGGTACAGCCACCTGTCGTCCGATTTATCCAGGTATTTGTGCACGAGAAACACGGTTTTTGCCCAGTCCGAGGGGCGGTGAAAATACACGTAGAACCGCTGCCCCCCCATGTATTCTCCGGTCTCTGACAGAACACTGCCAGGGGCTTCTTTCACATTTTCCGGCCTCGGGCGGTCCCAGCGCAGGATTGTAAATTCCCGCTGTCGTTTCTGGCCGTCCGCACTGACAATTTCCATTTTCACCTGTGCTCGACCGGTTTCCCCCTGATAGTACGCCACGTGATTCGCTCTGCGCACGATCTCCTGAACGTCAGGCTGTTGTCCGCTGTCTTCAGCATCTTCAGACTGCGCCCGCAACGGGTTAGCGGTGGTCCATATAAGACAACACGCAGCAAAGACGCCAAGGCTACTTCGCATGAACTTACGACTGGCGAAAAATGTTTTTATCCACATGGTTCGATCTCCTCTCCTTTTTCTTTAGTTTCCACACCTTCATGTTTCTGAGAGTGCGTTTCATTATATTCTGGTGGGGAACGACGCCCCACGGTTAGTGAGTTCCTTCGTCTTCACCGAACGCGGCACCGCACTTGCTGCTGTGTGCACGCAGGCAACAAATGGACAAAGCCGCCACAATGCCGAGAACGGCTACAAGCACCAGCCCGTTCCACCCCATGTCCAGGTATCTGCGGGCGTTCACGATCACCAGGCCTGCGACCGCGGCGGCCGAGGCAGCGCATGTCACGCAGTTACAGGCAATACCGGCTTTCCGTCCGGGCGCGAACAATGGTCTTTCAAGCAGCCGCATAACAGCCGGCAGCAACGCCAGTGTCGCGATACCGCTTAAGACCAGAATCGATGCCAACAACGCCCCGACTGTCTTGTACGGCACCAGCGGCGCCAGCAGCAGAGGCAGAAATCCGGCGGTGATCACGATGATATTCCGCAGGATCGCCCGCGCAGGTTCACCGAACACAAGCGGCACCGTATCCCACCATGATTTCCCCCGCTGGTACATTTTCCGGCTGCGGGCCAGGAAGTGTATAGCGAAGTCCACGGCCAACCCCAGCGTCAGACTGCTGAGCACCGCAACCGGCATATCATAATCCTTGCCAATGATACCGATAATCCCGTACATCGTGCCGATGGTTACCGTCAACGGAATCATGCAGAGCGCGCCCCAGAGCGCAGACCTGAACAGCAGGGTCATCAAAAGGAAAACAACCAGAAAGCTGCCCGCAAACGCACTCACCATCCCTGTCACCATTTTCTTTTGCCACACCACGTTGATATAGGTCAAGCCGAACCAACGCGGTTCTACGTGAATGCCTTCCGGCGGTGGGTTATCCTCCATGTACGCCGAGACAACATTGGCAACCTTCTTCATGTCTTTATTATCACCGCTCTTCAACTGCGTCCAGATCACAGCGCGCCGATAATCCCGCGTAACAAAATGCCAAAGGTCGTGCGGTCGATGACTGTTCTGATATTGGAGGACGCAGGCGGCGACACCCTCGCGGTCGTCCGGCAATTGAAAGTACTCACTTTCTTCGGGCGGAACGCCGTATTGCGGAGACGTGGCATGGAGATCACGGTAGACCGTTTTTACAATATCCGCAAATGAGTTTGTTTTACCGACGATGCGGTTGCCGTTTTCTCCCTTTACCCGGGCCAGTCTCTTCTGCAACCCCACGATATAGGCCAGGTTTTCCGGCTTTTTGAACACCGCAAGCGAGCCGCGTTGATCGGCCAGAAAACTGTTTACCCGTCTCCAGGCCTGGCGTTTCCGCCCCTCCGTTTCTGTTACAGGCTTCTGGTTACTTTCCTCCACTGCCCCCTGGTCTCCGAGCCCTCCCGGCAACGAGGGACCACTGTCCTCAGTCTCATTATTCTTCTCTTCCTGATCCAAACCGCCCGGAAGCGCGGGTCCGCCGCCGCTTTCGTCGGCAGACTCTTCCGCAGCGGGAGCTGTATCCGCCGATAATTCCGAGAGCCTTTCCTCAACAGCCGCCTGCAGAGATTCATAAAACGCCACCCGGGACGATGCCCCGTCAACTGCTTCTTTGGCCAAATTCCTGAATTCGTTTACGACCGCAGAAGCTTCCGCCGACTTTTGTTTAAGCGCATTCAGTTTTTCGTCGACGCGGGCATTGAATTCGGGGAGAAAATCCTCACGGTTTACAGTTTTCTCTTCCGCCTCCAGCGTCAGATACGACATATACGTGCCGCCCAGCTTTTCATTCAGCACGCGGGTGGCCACGCGGATCGGATGTGATGAGGTGAACCACTTGACGGGATTGTCGTTCACCTGGATCAGGCTTATCCCCCAGGCAGCGACGATCAGGATAACGCAGGCGAATGCAATGATCGGTTTTGCACGTCTGTACGTACTTGACCCCACGACGCGGAGGAAGCGCGCCAGCAACGAGCTTGCTTCCTGCTCGGCTTCTTCCCGCTTGACCCCGAAGTTCTCCAGCGTACTGGGGCTGAGCAGCATCACGAACGCCGGAATCAGCGTCATGGTAAGAATCCATGCGACCATAATACCGATGGCAACAAAAATACCGAAGACCTGCACAGGCGGAATGGGCGTCAATGCAAGAGAAGCAAAGCCCGCCGCGGATGTCAGAGATGTATACAGCATGGGCACGAACAGCTCATCCATGACGGACCGTATCGTCTGAGCGCGGTCCCTGGTCTGCTGGTATCGTTCAAAAAACTCGCTCAGCATGTGAATAGCGTCCAGCACCGCGATAGGCATGATAAAGATGGGAATCATGCTGGACATGATGTGGATGGGGAACCCCGCAATCACCAGCGCGCTCATGGTTGTGATCACAGAGACCATGGCAATGATCATGGAAGAAATAACCAGGGCCAACTGCCGGAAAAAGATGAGCATCAACACGAAAATGATCAGCATTGCTGTGGGCGCAGAAACAGCCATCTGCTTGAACATCTCTACCCCGAATGTGTCTTCCGCAACGGGCAAACCGCTCACGTGCGGAACAGTCCCTCCGGGAAAATCGCCGTGCATCCGCTCCGATTCATCGATTTTCGAGGTAAGCGTAGACCGTATCTCACCGGAAACACCTGCGAATGTTTCGGCATTCTGCCGAAGGTCCGCTGTCAAATCATCAAGGCGTTCCGTTGCCGTATCGTTACTGAGACGCCGCGACTTTTCGCGGTAAAGGGCAAAAGACAATAGAGAAGCGCCTTTCGTGTCCGCAAGCTCCCCTTTCAGATAAGAGACGACGGCATTATGCGCCTCCAGCGCCCAGCGGGCACGGATGTTCTGTTTTTCGGCTTCAGAAGTTGCCTCGCTGATCTTAGCCTCATACTTCTGATCAAGTTGCTGCGCCTGCTTCCGCCATGCTTCTACGCGTTCAGCGGCCTGATGCCATTTCTCGCGCGTGGTCTTTCCTTTGCCCAGAAGCCCTGTTACCGAATTGAAGTGTTCAAGAAACCCCTCCGGCGAAGCAGCAAACTGTGCCGCGTTCCGGCCGATGCGCCGCAGTCGTGCGCCCACAGCGTCCGGCACTTCTTCGTTCTGCTCTGCTCGGCGGATTTCCTGAACGATGGGCGCCCACCGCCACAGCACAGGCATCTGTTTCTCCAGCCGGTAATACATATCACTGCTGAACACCTTCTTCGTGATCGGCAGGTAAATCGCGACAGCATCACCGTCTTTTGCAATCAAGGTGTCAGAAATAAACGGCACGCGGCGAGCTTCAGCAAGTACCTGTTGGGCCTCCTCCTCAGTCAACGGCGGTTCGGGCATAAGCCAGCTGAAACTGATCTGGCCGCCTTTCGGCACTGTCTTATCCACTTTTGAAGGCGCCAGCATGTCTTTTTTCACAAGTCCTTCCAGCTTGCGCGGCTCCGCCTTTCTCCGCCACTGAAAGTTCTGTGAAAACTGGGTAACTTCGTACACACGCTGTAAGGGTAAGGGACTGAACATACCGTCATCATTGACAACGCCCACGACGACCATGTCGTGCTGATTCATCTCCTCCTTCATGCGATCATGGAACTCGCGTACCGGCGCGTCTTCAGGCAGCATGTTCTCCGGATCTGTGTCGACCCGTACTTCATTCAACACACCGGCAGCGCGGGGGAACAATGAAGGTGCCGCCGCGAGTCCCGCCAGGAGCACCGTGACCCCCGCCACAATCATCAGCACCTTCCGATAATGATGAACCGCGCTGTTGACCAGCTTTTCAGATAGCGACATATTCGTTTCTCTCCGCTTTTTGTCCTTCATGTTTCTGTCTGAGTTCCGCTTTCAAGCGGAAGTCGTACGGCGGCTTCAGCCGCCGCAATTCCATGCCTACATAGCCCCACTTCATCAATCATGCTCTTACCCTGTTTCACCGGCTCAACGCAGGCACTGCGTGCAGGGACTGCGTCCAGCGTAACAAGAGCAGCCTGGATGCTGACGACACACTAAACGCAATTTACTAAACGCAGTTTGACCTGCTGAACGCAGTTCCTCGCTCTTACTATCCGCCTGAAGGCGGAACTCTGACCATTACAGATCCCAGAAACAGGCTGAACGCGATTCGTCAACGCAGTTCCAAAGCGCTGCAGAAACCGCAGCGCACGCCAAAAATAGCCTTGCGGCTATCGTATATACGCTGATCGGCGAAGCCGATCTTTCGGAATGCGGCGCGCTCTGT
Organism: uncultured Lentisphaerota bacterium; assembly: GCA_913055945.1. GTDB lineage: Bacteria > Verrucomicrobiota > Lentisphaeria > Oligosphaerales > CAJXKU01 > CAJXKU01. The sequence continues at coordinate 7,960 of CAJXKU010000101.1, forward strand.
GCGCCGCTTTGTATTGTCTACAGACACTGCGTGCAGGCATTACATGCAGGGACTGCGTCCAGCAATTGCATTGAGCGTGACAATACAGCATGGATGCTGACGACATGCTGAACCCAGGCATTGCATGCAGCGTGACTAAAACACCCTGGATGTCGACGACATGCTGAGGGACGCAGTTCCTGGATTTTGCTGTCCGCCTGAAGACGGAACTCAGACGTATCGTATACCCCGCCTTCCGAAGTGCTGTTCCACCTGCCTTCCCCTCATTCAGTCTGATCTTTCAAAATCCAGATCAGGATACGGATCATCCTCACTGTCGTCGTATGTACCGCCGGCCCACACCGGATCGTTGCCATGGCGTTTCCGATGACTTTCCAACTGATCCTGCTGTTTCTCAGCGATGTCTCCCGGACGAAAACTATACCGATACGTCGCCATCAGATGCTGCAGAAGTTCATAGCAACGATTGATCTGCACCGCTTCATCCGTGCTTTCGGAGGCGGTATCATCTGCGCGGCTATGGTGCCCAACCAAATCCCGAAAACGCTGCCTGAGCTGCTCGCCAGTCGTCAATTTCAATAATCCAAGCCTTTTTCGAGCAAGCGTAACGTTCTCCGCCGTCAGTCTGAGTTGACCGCGTGAAGGGTCGTCCTGAAAATCCTCTCCGCTCTCTTCCCCGTACAAACCGCCGCCGAATCTCCTGCGGTGTCGAATATCCGCCGGCTCCTGGTCCCGCTTAACTGCCTCTTCACTCAGATCATAGCGGTAATTCCGGATCAACACCTTCAGATACGCATACGCGGCAGAAATTTTCCGGAACATCCGGCTGTACTCACTGTGTCGCTCGGGGGGCGCGCCGTCCGGATGATAACGCCGGGCCAGTTGCCTGTAAACATCCCGGATCTCCTCGAACGTCGCGGCTTCGCCCAGCCCGAGGGTCTTACGCGCATGCTGCACGCGATCCGGAGTGATTACAGGTACCCAGCTTAAGTTTTCATGGTCTGAACTCATTGTGCCCTCATTCCCATACCCCAAATCACCTATTAATATGCATCCGTACAAGACGTTTTGCCACAAGCACAAACCTCACTGCGCAATTACACCGGACAGCATCTCGTGTTCATCCTCGGCGACATGGCCGCCCATTACTTCTGCAATCGTGCCGCCGAACATCTTTCCCATCAGCCCCATATTCATGCCCGAGATATACACGTTCCCGTCATCGCCCTCGTACACGCCCCACGCACACGGCATAAGGGTCGAAACCTCCGGATGATCGGTCAAAACCCTTTTTGCGTACTCGGCGTTACACAATTCCACAATGCGCACTTCACGCAACAAGTTCTGTCCGTGCTTGGCAATTGACTTTGTGGTTTTTCGCACACGTGGTGAACTCCAGCCCTCCTGCGAAATCGCTGTCTGCAATGCCTCGCATGTTCTCTGCACGGTATCGTACCGGCTCTGGTGTACCTTCAACATCATCGTCGGCATGACAAGGAATATACCGAGGGCACAAACACCGATCCCGATCCCAACACCGCCGAGCAACCAGGCTGTTCTACGTACAGTTCTTTTTTCCCCGCCTTCTGTCGCTTTCACTTCCTGTTCCATTCTGTTTCACCCCCTCTTCGTCAAGGTTTTCACAGGTTCAAGGATACTCGTGCTATTGGCTAACGCCCGCGACCGAAAGCGCATCCAGTAATGTCTCTTCGGATTGGACGCCGGAAAACTGCTTGACCACTTCCCCGTCACTGAGAACAACCAGCGAAGGAATCGACTGGACGCCGAAACGGGCCGCTGTCTGCGGCGCTTCATCCACGTTCACTTTCGCAACCGTGGCTGCAGATCCAATTTTTGAGGCGACTTCTTCGACGATCGGCCCCTGCATCTGGCACGGGCCGCACCACGGTGCCCAGAAGTCCACCAAAGCAATGCCCGAAGTTGCGCTCTGCGCAAATGTTTCATCATTGAGTTCCAGCACATTGTTTTCCGCCATGACTCTTTGCCTTTCCTTTGTTTGGGTTTCTTTGTTCACGTCTCGACCGATTACATGCGAAGGGATAGCATTCTGCATGCCAACAACGTATCCAAACCCCTTAATGATCGAATAAACACCAGGTTATAATTCAGAACCCGCAGACATCCCCTTTCAACAGTCATCCCTGTTGGTGTTGCAACGGCCCCAGTCTGCAACACAATGCAACACTGTTTGCAACAAGCTGATGCAACAGCTAAACGGAACGTTCCCTTCAGGATGGAAAGATCTCCTCATGTACACGAAGTAGGTCGTCCCGATCTTTTGCCTCTGACGTAGGCCGTGTTTCGCCGAAACCCGCCGCTACCGACACTCCATTTTACCGATAGACCGACCCCGTGACTGCTCGACACACTGATTCACCGATCCATGGGGCGGCGTCCGGACCGCGAAGCGGTCCAGGCGGGTAGCCACGGGTGTGAACCCGTGGAACTCGGGGATGCCCACCACTCATCCGCGCCCCAAAGCGGGCGCGGGCGAGTTTTCTCATGTATAGCCACAAAAAGGCACAAAAAGCCACGAAAAAATATGACTTCGCAAGAACCATGAACGATAGGACGACGGGACGACAGGACTATGGGACGACAGGACTATGGGACGACAGGACTATGGGACGACAGGACTATGGGACGACAGGAC
>CAJXKU010000102.1 GCA_913055945.1 uncultured Lentisphaerota bacterium
TAACTACAGATTTCACCGTAATGCGCACTAATGAACGGTTTTTTCGCAACATAACGCCGCGCACCACATAACTCACTTTATGTTGCGTGCAACATAAGGTGAGTTCTGGCATACATCAACTCACTTGTTTTCTGATGAAGAGTTATGTTATGGGCAGACGGTAACAGGCATAAACATTCATCCCGAAACGAGGAAAAGATGAAGCAGAAAACACATGCGTCAAGCCGACGTCTTCCTTCATGGCTCCGTGTTTCCTACGGAGGCGGGCAGCAACGGTCACAGGTGCGCAATCTTATAAGTGATCTTGGTCTACACACGGTGTGTGAAAGCGCCAACTGTCCGAATCTCGGCGAATGCTGGGAACGCGGAACAGCCACCTTCATGATTCTTGGGGACTATTGCACCCGGGACTGTGCGTTCTGCGCGGTACCTCACGAAGATCAGCCGGCGTCACCGGATCCTGATGAACCGGAGCGCGTAGCAACAGCGGCGAGGGAACTGAATTTGTCTTATGTGGTTGTGACCAGCGTTACCCGTGATGATCTGGACGATGGCGGAGCGCAACACTTTGCTGAAACGATTCAGGCATTACGCATGAAGCTCCCGGGGGCGGGCGTCGAAGTGTTGACGCCTGATTTCAATGGCGGCGCCGGCGATGTCGCCAAAGTCCTCGAGGCGGGTCCTTCGGTGTTCAACCACAATGTGGAAACCTGCCGCAGACTTACCGGAGAAGTGCGTCCCCAAGCCGATTATGACCAGAGTTTAGGGGTGCTGTACCGGGCCTCTGAGAAAGGGGGTAATGAAATTGCTGTGAAATCAGGTGCAATGCTTGGCCTTGGAGAGACAGAGACAGAAATACATGAAATGCTGCATGACCTGCGGCAGCATGGGGTGCAGATCCTTACACTGGGCCAATACCTACCGCCCTCGAAGCAGCACTGGCCTTTAGACAGGTACCTTACGCCGGATGAATTTGCTGCTTGGCGCCGGATTGCACAGGAAGACTACGGTTTCAGCTATGTGGAGAGTGCCCCTTTGGTTCGGAGTTCCTACCGGGCCGAAGAGGCGGCCGGTCACACGCTTAAACCTACCGAGTAGAAAAACCAAAGAACTAAGTTTCACCCGATGGGTGAAACGCTCAAAATTGTAACACCTTATAAAAAAACAAATAACATCTCCTTTGGTTTTTCTGCTGCGGATTTTAGGTTCAATCGGGTTGATGTCCTTGCACGAACTCTCTGAGTTGCGCGATGACGGGACGCATACTACGGTATCGTTTGGACTTGGAGGGGATCGTACATTCGCGCAGAAGAGTGACGAGTTCCGGCGGGATTCCAGTCTTTCCGGTCTTCGGGCATTGCAGCGGCGACTCCTCCGACAGGGCGCTGTAATAGGCATCGCGCTTGCGTTCTCGTTTTGAACTTTCTGACAACTCCTGTCGGAGACGTTTACCGCCCAGCACTTCGTTAGCCGCCACACCGAAAGAGAAGACGTCATTGGCTTCATCAATCTGTTCCTTCCCCAGCATTTGTTCAGGCGGCATATACCCCGGCGTGCCCACCAAGCGTCCCGGTATCCACCCCCGAATAGCTGTTGTTCCGAAGTCAATGATTTTGACCATGTCTCCGCTGAGTATAAAATTCGGCGGCTTGATATCCAGGTGGATATAGCCCCTTTTGTGGAGATTGTTGATGGCTTCAGCTGCTTGGATAAGAAATTTCAGCTTATCTTCCAGGGGCAACGTCCGAACAAAGGTGGTACCCAGATCATAGCCGGATAAAAATTCCATGAGAAGATCGCATCCCAATTCCAAGCCGTAAAATTTGCGTTCCCGCAAGTGGTAGATCCGAACGGTTGATTCATCCCCATCGGCATACAAGGACCGACTGACTTTGTATTCATTCTGGAGGTGTGCTTTTTTGCGCCGATAGGGATACCGTTCTTCGCGTTCGCGGAGAGGACAGAGGCTTTTATGCTGTAGACGGAAACGTCTGATCGCCTTGACGCAGAATTCGTTCCTCTCACTGTCTCGGGCCTTGTAGAGGACAGACTCCGCACCTGCAGCAATAGGTTCAATCAGCTTATAATTTTTGAAATCCATGTATGACCGAATTCAATTACATCCCATGGCGTATGCAGGAGAACTCCTTACTCTCTAAATAGACGGTTGCTTCGGCTACATACTTAAATTAACTGTTATGATTTTTTTGACCATTGGAAAAGCTTAATACTGAGGCTGACTTTGCGAAGGGAACTGTTCGATCTCGCCGATAAGCGCCTCCACAATTTCATGAAGGTCGCCTACGAGGCAATAGTCGGCGATTTCGTGGATGGGTGCCTCGGGATCCCGATTGATGGCCACCACTGTTCCGGCGTTCTGCATGCCGACAGCGTGTTGTATAGCTCCTGAGATTCCGCACGCGATATACAATTCCGGCTGTACCGTGGTGCCGGTCTGACCTACCTGATACGAACATGAGACCCACCCCGCATCAACGACCGCCCTGCTTGCAGCCATGCTTCCGCCGAGCGCTTTGCTTAATCGATGTATCTTTTTCACCCCCTCGGGCCCGCCGACACCATAACCGGCCGCCACAATAATGTCGGCTTCCTGAAGGGTGTTGGCGCCGCCTTCCGTCGGGGCGAAAGAAATCAGTTGCGTGTTGCGACGTAGATCCGCTCCCACGGCCTCTTTGTGTATAATCCGTCCGGTCCGTTCAGCATCCGGTACAGATTTCGGGAAAACGCCGGGACGTACCGTGGCCATCTGCGGTCGATGTTGTTCGCATGTGATGGTGGCGAGAATATTGCCGCCGAAAGCTGGACGCGTTTGCCGCAAAAGGCCTGTTTCTGCTTCCACAGACAAAGCGGTACAATCAGCCGTTAATCCGGCGTGGAGCAGAACTGCTAATCGGGGCATCAGCGCACGACCGACAGCCGTGGCCCCACCAAGAAGGATGTTGGGTTCTCCTGCGTTGACAAGGCGGGCGAGTGCATTTGCATGAGTTTCGTCGTGGAATTCGCTCAGATCCGGATCGGAGACACAGGTGACCTTATCTGCTCCGTGGGTGATCAATTGCTCCGGAACACCCTGGGCATACGGCCCCAGCACAATGCCTTGAACCGTTGCATCCAACGTATCGGCCAATTCACGGGCCTTTCCCAGCAATTCAAGCGTGACGGGAACTAACCCGCTCTCCACGGTATGTTCGGCATATACCCATATGTCGCCCTGAGTGTGCTGTTCACCGGCGGACGAGGACGAAGCTTCCCACACGATGGCACCTTCAGCAGGACAGATGGAGGCGCAGGCGCCGCACAGCGTACAATTTTCATAGTCAATAAGGGCTTTTCGCTCCTGCAGGCTTACAGCACCGAAGGGACAGGCCTGCACGCACAGGCCGCAACCGGTACATTTCTCCCGGTCGATGTGAATATTCTGTTTCTTTTGTTCGTCTTTTTGCCGAGTCATGGCGGGAAGATGAATGAGACTGAAAAACACAGCAGAAAATAGATGATTCCGGAATCAACCTCGCGAATTCGAGGTTTTGGTGTCGTGCACGGAAACAGTTTCGTTTTCGATGCGGCAGACGTCCCGGATACATTTTTTGATTCGATTGATATCAAGGCTTGAAACGTCCCGTTTGGCCCCCAGCGGCGAAGGGAATGGGACAGTCAACGAACCGCCCAGGTGCTGACGGAATTCCTCGATCCCTGCAAGGATCAGCGGTTCGCCGTCTGCACCTTCTACTTCGAGTGCAGAATGCCAGACAGGAAGTCCGAGTTTCTTCATTGCCCCGATGATTCGGTAGGCGTCATCAATGGAGATAAAGCCGGATTCTGCAGCGTATAACAGGTCGATCGCCATCCCGATCGCTACCGCCTCGCCATGCCGTAATTCATGCAGAGATAAAGACTCCAGTTTGTGTCCCGCCCAGTGACCGAAGTCCAGCGGCCGTTCTGCACCGGTTTCGAAAGGGTCTCCGCCTTGTCCGATATGGGCCGCATGCAATTCTGCGCAGCGGCGGATAAGGTATTCAGTTTTGTCAGGTTCGCATGTCGCGAGTTCGTGTATATGTTCGAGAAGCCAATCCAGGAATTGGCGGTCTTTGATAACGGCTACTTTGAACGCTTCCGCCATGCCGCTGATCCAGTCCCGGCGGGAGAGCGTGTGCAGGAAAGAAAAATCGTTGAACACAGCGGCCGGGGGAGCAAATACTCCCAGGAAATTTTTTGCCCCATTGAGGTTTACGCCGTTTTTGACCCCGATGCCTGAATCATTCTGCGCGAGCACTGTTGTCGGAACCCGGATCAGCCGCACGCCTCGATGAATCAGAGCCGCGGCGAAGCCCACGGCATCAAGGAACGCCCCGCCGCCGATGGCCAGGATGCAGGAATGGCGACAGAGTCTGACCCGCCGTGCACGTCGAATCACGTCCTGACACACATCAAAGGAATTCTTGCACTGCTCGCCGCCGGCAAGAACACGCGGATCGTCCGACAGTTCGAGTATGTCGGCATGCTCACGAGCGTAACCCGTAATATTCTGCGGGAGCTGTGGGTGCGCTTCAGCGACGCCCCGGTCTATAAAGATAAGACATTTGTGAGCTCCGGAGCCGGACTGTTCACTCAGCAAGTCCGCCAGGAGGCTGTTACGGGGGTGAAAAAGGTTGTGGCAGAAATAGACCGGGTACTGATACGGTGCTTCGAACTTGACTTTGGTAGAGGCCGTATAGTCATGCCGTTCAGCCATCCTGATCCGTTCCTTCCTGTTGAGCATAGTTTCGATGGAACGCGTGCCGGAAGTTCGAAAAATTACCTTCTTCAATCGATGTCCTCAGTCCCCGCATAAGCTTCAGGTAAAAATGGAGGTTATGCCATGTCATAAGGCGTACTCCCAGAATTTCGTTAATATTAAGCAAGTGTCTAATATACGCCCTGCTATAATTACGACACGCTTCACAGTCACAGGATTCGTCAATAGGCCGGAAATCGTTTTTAAAACGCCCTGCTTTGATCGGGATGCATCCGTAGGCAGTGTATGCACTGCCGTTCCGCCCTACACGCGTGGGGATCACACAATCGAACATGTCTACGCCGCGGGCCACTGCTTCCACCACCTGCGGCGGCGTCCCCACGCCCATAAGATAACGGGGTGATTCCTGCGGTGCAAACGTGTCAACTTCATCCAGAACATGAAACATCTCGTTCTCGGGTTCCCCGACACTCAAACCGCCCACGGCGTAACCGTCGAAGCCTGTCTTCAGCAATTGTTCGGCTGCGTATCGTCTCAGGCCACAGTCGGTGCCGCCCTGGATGATACCGAACAGGAGTTGCCCCTCGGGTCGGCTTTGTGCCGCACAGACGTTGGCCCATTGCAGGGTTAATTCCAGGGACTGCTCCAATTGTTTCCGACTGCTGGGGTAAGGTGGACACTCGTCAAAGACCATGGCGATGTCCGAGCCCAGGTCTGCCTGGATTTTCATCGCCTCCTTCGGTCCCAGAAATGTGGAACGGCCGTCAATGTGGGACTGGAACAACACACCGTCAGACCGGATCTCGCGCAATCTGCTTAAGCTGAACACCTGGTATCCTCCGCTGTCGGTCAGGATAGGCTTATCCCAGCTCATAAAGCGATGGAGACCGCCGGCTTCCCGGATTATTTCCATGCCCGGCCGAAGCATAAGGTGATACGTATTCCCTAAGGCCACCTGTGCACCGAGCTCCGAGAGTTCACGAGAGCCCATTGTTCTGACAACTCCCCGCGTGGCAACCGGCATGAATGCGGGGGTTTGCACGTGCCCGTGATTGGTCGTAAGCCGCCCGGTGCGGGCCGCCGTATGCCCATCCCGGGCTGATAGTAGGAAGTGTTTGTGCATCAGGGTTCACGTGCTTCGGGAAAAGGTTCAACTATGCTGTTCCGCATCTGCGGCCATCAGCTGGGTCACCCGCTGACTGAACTGCAACGGGTCCTCCAGTTCAAGACCGGCCGTCAGCAATGCCTGGTTATACAGCACGTCGGCGTATTCTTCCAGTTTCTGTTTATTGTCGTCCTTCTCGACAAGCTTCTCCATGTTCTGGATCAGGCGGTGGTCCGGATTTATTTCCAGGATGCGCTTTGTTTGAGGTACTTCCTGATTTACGGAACGAAGGATCTTTTCCATGTGCACATCCATACCGTGCTCGTCGGTGACGAGGCAGCAGGCGCTGTCAGTAAGCCGGTTTGAGATTCGGACTTCTTTAACTTTCTCACTCAGTTTCTCCTGCATGAACTCCACCAGGGACTGGTACTGTTCACGCTTCTGCTGACGTTCCTGCTCTTTTTCTTCTTTCTCGTCCTCACTTTCCAGATCGAGATCACCTTTGGCAATCGACTTCAGCGGCTTACCGTCGTATTCTGTCATGCCCTGTACGACCCACTCATCGATAGCATCGGTCATAAAAAGCACCTCGTAACCGCGGGATACCACAGCTTCCAGATAGGGTGACTTCTCCACGCTTCGCCGATCTTCGCCGGTGACGAAGTAGATCTCTTTCTGTTCTTCAGGCATGCGATCTACGTACTCCTGCATCGAGATATAGCTGCCGGGTTCAGTCGCGGATGTTTCGTAAAGAAGCAGGTCCTGGAGCTTTTCGCGGTTGGACATATCGAAGTATACGCCTTCTTTCAGGATACTGCCGAATTGTTTCCAGAACTCCACATACGTTTCCCGCTCGTTCTTCTTCATCTCCGTGAGCCGGTCAACCACCTTCTTTATGATATTGTTCTGGATAACGCGGACGCGGCGCTCTTCCTGAAGCATCTCCCGGGATATGTTGAGGGGCAGATCCGGACAGTCCACCACCCCGCGCAGGAAACGCAGATACTGCGGCAGAAGAGCTTCACTGTTATCAGTGATGTACACTCTCCGCACGTATAGCTGGACGCCCCGATGACGATTTTCCGGCATTGTCATCTCCGGCAGAACGTGCTTCGGGATAAACAGAAGTCCTGTAAACTCGGTGGTGCCTTCCACGTTCCAGTGGATGTAATCCAGCGGTTCCTGGAAATCGTGACTGATATGCCGGTAGAACTCGTGGTACTCTTCTTCGCCTATTTCATTACGGGGACGCCGCCATAAAGCTTTCTGTGAGTTCAGCTTCTCCTCCCGGACAACTTTTTCCGCCTCAGCGTCTTCCTTGACATTGCCTTCTTCGTCTTTCGGCTTTTCTTCCCGTTCGATATCCATCACCACGGGATGCTCAACGAAATCGGAGTATTGACTGACAATCTTACGGATTTTCCACTCTTCAAGGTACTCATCGTAATCGTCTTCTTCCTTCAGGTGGAGTGTTACCTCAGTACCTCGTTTTTCTTTGTGCACCTGGTCGATCGAATAGGAGCCTTGTCCGTCGGACTCCCACTGAACACCCTCCTCCGGCGAAGCATCGGCCCGCCGAGTAACCAGGGAGACTTTGTCTGCCACAATGAAGGCGGAGTAAAAACCAACCCCGAATTGCCCGATCAGTTCGGGGCTTAAAGACCCGCCCTGCTGCTTGATCTGCTCCAGGAGCTGTTTGGTCCCGGAACGTGCAATCGTGCCGATGTTTTCCTCAACCTCCTGCCAGCTCATGCCGATGCCGTTGTCAGAGACGGTGAGGGTGCGCGCCTCTTTGTCGGGGATAATTTTTATTTTCCAGTCGGGATCTTCTTCGATGATGTTTTTGTTCGTCTGTCCCTCAAAGCGGGCTAAGTCGATCGCATCAGATGAATTAGATATCAGTTCCCGGAGAAAAATATCCGGATTCGAATAAAGAGAATGTACGACGATATTCAGAAGTTCCTGAACTTCTGTCTGGAATTGTTTCGTTTCTGCAGCCATTTTGAATCACCTCCTCGTGATAAGCATTTTTGTACCTTTCGTCGATCAACGTACTATAACTCAGAAACGGCCTGCATCGAGTCCCTTAGCCTCGGCTCCGGGTGATTAACCTGGCAAGAAATCAAGAGTGCGAGTTATGTGGTGGCCGGCGTTATCTTGCATGAACGCCTTTCTATGAGCCCGCACTATGGCGGATTTGACCTGAACAAGCTGTTTTTCCGCAACATAACGGGTCGTCTTAGACGAGTACTTTAACAAGTATCCACTGTTTTAAGTACGAGCCAACCCGCCGGGCGGCGAAGCCGCCCTGACACCCCGCGGCGAGACGTTGTCTCCGGTATGTTCCGGTCTTTTTGCGGTACTCCTGTCTATGTACGCCGCCCGGCGGTTTGGCTTTATCACCCGTATCACACTTGACGCGGTTGCCGGCGGGTGGTACTTCACCGGATAAAACAGCATGGGCTTTCCTGTGCGTTCCTGATCGAAATCGAAATCGCTATCGAAATCGGAATGCCGGACGATTCGATCCCGATCCCGATAGCGACTTCGTGAGAGAATCATAATGCGATAACATTCTCCTACGAGTCGTTTGGCCCGTCAGAGTTCATACTTCAGTATGGTTTGGCTTCATGCAGTCGCGGTACCGAACGTCTCCAGGGACGGGGCTGTTTATTTCCGGCGTTCAGGTTGTCATCAAAATCGCTGTATGTGCGTGAGTTCTGGTAATCAGCGTAATGGAGTAAATATACTTGGTCTTTACGTGTTGTAAACCTTTCCAGGGTATTCCCGAAGGGATAAAACATTGAAAAAGCATTTTTTGGGGGAGGGCGGTCCGCCGCCGTTGCGACCCCTGCAGAACAGCTGAACCCCGGTCTATAGACATTGGTAAAACGCGGTTTTCCCTGTTTTCTGTCAAAGACCCCCTGCTCAGGATTGCCCCATGCCATGGTTCAAAAGGCGCAGGGTTGGCGGGTGAGCCTAAATTTCGCAGTGAGAGATCCCCGCTGCTGCAGGATTTGGCTCAAGGGCCGCTTCCTGCGGAACGGGAATGGGTCGATTCTGAATTACGCAGTTGATTCACTTGGTCGGTCTTCGTTCTGCGTTACGAGTTTTTTCAGCCAATCCAGAAGTTGATTACGCTGTTCTTCAGGGATCTGATTCCAGCAATCCGTCACTGCACCGTAGTCGGCGTTGAGCTCTATGTGGGTCGGGGGGGTAAAAGATGTGCTGTGCCGTCCGGCAACGTACGACCATCGTCGTCCCAGGATTTCGACGAACCATAGATTTGCGCCGAAACGTCGGTACACGCATTCGCTTACCTCGGACAGTACTTGGTAAAAGTCCAGTTGTCCAGAGGTACGTTTGCGATGTAGCTCCTCCAGCTCTTTGGTCAACTCTTCCGGGGTGTAAGTCATTACCTCTGCCCTGTGATTCCGTCAGGGATACCGCATGTTCTGTTTGTGATCAGAAGTAGAAATCCCGTTCGCCTTTGTCGATGCGATCCAGGTAATCGCAGAGTTGTGGATAGACGTCAGGCAGCTGTTGTTGTACTTCGGCGATCTCGTCTGCGATAACCTTCTCCCCTGATTTCTGAGTTTCCGGGCTGGCAAAGTCATTCAGCCATTCTTTGAACGTGAGAATGGCGTTAAGCTTGCAGAAGCGTCCTTCTTTCCCGCATTTCAACAGGTCCATAATCAGGTGACCGGTGCGGCCGCAACGATAGCCAGCTGTGCAGAAAGAAGTTATATATCCCATGTCTGCCAGTTCGCGGATCACTTCATCCAGGCTTCGGGTATCACCGAGCATGAACTGTTGACGATCGTCCTGCTGTTGTTGGGCCTGATCATCGTAGGAGCCGATGCCTATTTTCGTGGATGCATCGGTCTGGGTGATGCCGAGGGGGATCAATTCCCGTCGCAGTTCGGGGGGTTCCCGAGCTGTCAGTATCATCCCCGTATAAGGAACTGACAGGCGAAGCACGGTGATCAGTTTCCTGAATGTTTCGTCGGGAACCGGATACTGTGCGTTTTCGGACAAGGGCGCATTGTTCGCGGGTTCGAGACGCGGAAACGAGATCGTGTGGGGACCGATACCATTAAACTGCTGCTCCAGGTCTCTCGTATGGTAGAGCAGGCCCATGACTTCGAAGCGCCAGTCGTAAAGGCCGAAGAGGGCACCGATCGCCACGTCGTCCACTCCCGCTTCGATAGCCCTGTGCAATGCGTAGAGGCGCCACTGATAGTTTGCTTTCACGGTGTCGGAGGGATGAACCTGGGCATAAGTGTCATGGTGATAGGTTTCGTGAAAAACCTGATATGTGCCGATGCCTACGTCCTTGAGTTTTTTCAGGTCCTCTATTGCAAGCGGCGGGGCGTTTACATTGACGCGCCGGATTTCGCCGCGGCCCTGGCGTGCCTGGACGCTCACCTCGTAGATGGAGCGGATCGTATCCACCATGTAATCGACGCCTGAATCCGGGTCTTCTCCGTAAACCACGATCAGGCGCTTGTGGCCGGCTTCTCCGGCCAGGACTTCTGCTTCTTTTTTTACCTCTTCTTTTAGTTCTTGTTTTTTATTTATTTCCTTTTCCCTTTTTTCCTCTGCTTCTTCTTTATTCTCTTTAACTGATTTCTCGATTTTGTTTAGTTTCTCATTTTTCTTTTGACGTTCCTCTTCTTCTTTTTG
>CAJXKU010000103.1 GCA_913055945.1 uncultured Lentisphaerota bacterium
CATCTTCTCCGGCCGCACGATTAAAAGCTGAAGCCCCCTTTTCTTTGAAGGTACCACGCCATTGCCGGTACCCACCTGCATATCCGTCCCGCCGGCGCCATCACGCCAACCGTAAAAGGCCACAGGCCAACTGTAAGGGGGATTTTCTTTTTCACTCTGAAACAACGATTTTTTGAGAAGTTGACTCAGGATCTTCATTTTCAAACGATCGTTTTCACTCACGTTCAATCTGCCGGATTTCCCGCTCAACCCCCACGCCAGGGGGCATTGGCTCAAATTTTTACGCTCCCCATTTCTGAGTTTCCCGATCCGCACGGTTCGACGGTTCAGCCTTACGATACAGTTCTTCAACGTCTCTCCCGTACGGTTTACAACTTCTCCCGTTATTCCTTCGGAACCCAACCCGATGCGCAGATTCACCCCTTTGCCGTACTGCTCCACCGTTTCAGCCCGGGCTAAAGCAAGCTCGCTGCGGGAAAAAGCGAAGTCCCGGAACACGAATCGCTCCCCTTGGTGGACTGAGAGCATATCGCTCAAACTTCCGCTGCCTTTAAGCTTCGTATGGAATTGCCCTGTTGCCAACGTATCCCGCCCCTTCCAGATCACATCTTTCTGCATATTCCGGGTCGGGTACAGCCCCACAAATGCTGTTGCCGCCCCCGACGACTGCCCTGACTCGAGTTCCGCCACACTTATCTCGCCCTGCGTCAGATCTTTATTCTCCCGCATCGTCTCTGCAAGGACCAGCGCCGCCGCCAAGCCCGCGAAAGCGATAAAGATCATCGCGCCCCAACCGATTTCCGCCCGTCCCTTACGATAGAACACGAGCAGTGTTCCTACGACTGCCATAAGATACCCGCCCACAAGCAGACTCATGGCAAGCTTCGGGGGAGCAGAAATGCCCACCATCCCGCTGAGCACTTCACCTACATTACGCGACATTGAAAAATCCAGACCGGGGGCAGCAGGTAATTCCAACTCCAGCATACGCTGCCAAAGCTTCGGGCCACCGGACCAATCCCGCAAAGCATCTCCGGACAGAGCCAGAAACCCTACAGTGCCGTTTCCTACACGATGGGAAGCTGCTAATACCCTCTCGCCGCCTCCTTCGACAATGACTTTCGCCTCGGACTTCACAAAACCTTCCGCCACCAACGGAGGGAACCCCTTGTCAAAGCGGAGGTCTCCGCCGAAACGTTCTTCCAGTTTCTGCGCGATATTCTCGGTTAAAAACCGACGATCCCCCAAACGGACAGGCAACAACTTCTGCCAGAACGGATGACGATAATTTTTCATATTGTAGGAAGGAACGATCACGAGATTACCCCCTGACCGGACCCATTTCAACAGACTCTCTCGCTGCCGGGGCGAAAGTCCTTGAGAGACTCGCCTCGATTCGATAGAACCGAGCACAAGCGTATCGAGTCCCTGATACGCAGCCCATTTCCTCGGCAACTGCCACGGACTTGCGCGTCCGCGTGAAACAGTTCTGCCGATCATTCTCACTCCCGGCTCATTCCGGCCCACCATGGGTTCGCTCTCCGGAAACGGCACCCCGCCGAACGCGCGAGCATCCCCGGCATGCTCTCCCATAACGTAGGAGTTTCCATCCAGGCTGTACGTATCGGCCGTTCTATACCGGACCGGTACATGATTTTCAACGATCCCGACAAACGAGTTGCTCACGGGCAACGGAGACGTCATTAACTCAGTTGAGGCGTATTTTTTACCTGTATCAGGGTTTACCACCCATTGCGGCCATTTCAGCGGATCAGCTGACGGATACTGGACCCGAACCAGTTCGGTTCCATCCTCAAAAACAACCTTTTTTTCCTTTCTCTTTCTGCTGGAAGGCACGAGTTCTACCGGCGGCAGCCCCAAATGGACGTATTTTTCCACCGTTCGTGAACTTTCAGCCGGTATGACCACTCTGCGAACAAAGCGAACCCCGCTCTGCCCTTCAACATCTGCGGGAACAGCCGTTACGACCCCCACCTCCAAAGGTACCGATTTCCTATTTACAATTCTGGGCGACACGGTTCCCCACGCCCGATTAGGTCGCCGCACCCCAAAAGGTGCCCGGCTCTGTTGTATATTCACATCTTTCTCTTCTGCAACCGCAGAATCGTTACTGCCGGCACAGAGGAAGAAAGTTACAAGTAGCGGCAGAGCCAGCGACATTCTGCCCATAAGAATATTGCCCCGGCTGCTGCTGCAGCAACTTTCAATCGAACAATTACACCACAATGGAAAAACTGACATGCATTGACTCCAGTTTTTACTCGTCAGCAGGCCGTCTTCCGTTCCCGGCTCAATTCAAAACCGTATTTAACGTATGCAGCCTAAGCATCGATTCGATATTACTCCCCAGGTTCCGCCTATAAACGTGCACCGTCCTTCTTCGGATTTGGTGCAACCTTTTCTGTATCCGGGAGCCACATGTTTATCAGAAAATCAACTCGGTTGATCAGGAATGCTGCCGGCATCACGTTGTGATGAAGAATACGGAGATTCGGCCGGATGATTCACCAAATTGCAAAGGCTCTGGGCATGAAGCAGATTTCTTTGAGAAAGCCAGCGCAACGAATCACGTACGCGGTGAAACCACGCTTCCCGGGCCAGGGCGAGATAGAATTCAGCGGAGGCTTCTTCGTTCTTTATGGCCTGACGGATTGCTTCTTCACTAGCTGTTTGCTTCTGTCCTGACGGTGCAGCACAATCCCTTGATACCTGCGGAACTTCCGGCAAGCTCATCTCCGTATTGGTTAAAGCAGGCACTTCGCTCGCGGCGACTTCGCCATCTTCAGCGACATCTGAAATACCGCGCGCATGAGACGCGTCTTCCTCTGCAATCCGATGGAGTATCTCACGTGCACAAGGATCTGTCACCTCTGCGGCCAACGCTTTATAGAAATCGGCGTTCCGTTGTTCAAACCTGCTCGCCTGCTTCAGCAGCATCGGCAGGATGGGGGAGGCGTTCTCCTGTTTTACGCCAAAAGGACGTGATGCTGAACTCTTTTCTGTAGCAGAGGAATCCTCCTCATGGTCAGGTGCTTTTCGTGCAAGATTAACCAACAGAAGCAGACCGATTAACACGAAAAGGCTTGCAGACATAATGACGAGGGCTTTCTGGGGAAGAAAACGCTGCATAAGATCCCCCAGAAACACAGCAATTCCCGCCGCCGTAATCAACGCCAGGGCGGTACCCAGAAAAACACTTAACGAAGAGCCTGTTTTTGTCGTAAACGCAAAGGCTGCCAACTGGGTTTTATCCCCGAGTTCCGCCAGGAAGACAATGCCAAACGTAGCTGCTAAAACTTTAATATCCACAGTCGCCTCCACCCCGCGGGACGCCGACGCTTAACCACCGGCTCCTGTGAGCACTTTTATCCTGTCTTTTTCCTCCGGATCAATCTCCGTGGTTATCTTCCGAACTTTTCCCCGCAATGAGGTTAAAGCAGCGTTCTGCTTAAAAACATCCCCCATCCAATACGTAACGAGCATTTTAGCGGGACCCGGCAGCGGGAGTCTTCCGAACTTAGCGCTGACAGGGCTCACCACAACATCTCCGCCGTTATCTTCCGGAACGGAAAGGTGAACCACTGTACTTTTGCACAGCGGCACAAATCCTAAAAGCTCGCGCTTTGTGGTGATGCGCATGTAACTGTTGTTTCGTACATCAACAAAGACCTTAACCGACCCCATCAGCGTATTTCCGCTGCTCTCCCCGTTCGAGTCCTCCCCGCTGCCCTGCTCGCCGTTGCTGTCCTGGTTCTTGTCTTCGGCCGCAGAAGCGCCACCCACAATTTCATTCGCAATCCACTCTGCTTCGGCTTCAGAAAGGGAAATTTCCAGACTTCTGTTGCCCATGTTCTTTATCACCTGCCACGTACGGCCAATTTGTCTCTGCTCGTCAGATGTCAATTCCTTCTCCGTCACAGACACAGGAATAAAGGCAAGAGCCAGCACCCCCAGAATCGCAAGTGAGACTATGCTCTTCACCGCTTTAGCAAGATACTTCTTCCTGCGCTCCCTCACTGCTTCACGCTCGATCTGTTTCTCAGGGGCCAGCTGATCTAAATCCAGTTTTTCCCCGCAACTGTGACAGAAAATCGAGGTAAGCATATTCTCTGCGCCGCATTTCGGACAATTAATCATACTGCTCCAACCTCCAGCCGCATTCAGCTCGTATCAGTTTTGTCGCTCGTACTTTTAGCCGTTTCCTGCTTCTGTTTGTTACTGCCTTTCCCCGAATCTGAATTCTGACTGTCTGTTGAAGACTTCGAACCATCTGATTTCTGCTTCGACGAATGCCCGCCCGAATCATCCCTGCGATAATCCGTACAGTAGAATCCGCTGCCGCGGAAAATGATCCCTGCGCCTGCTCCAATCAAACGTTTAACTCTCCCATTACATTGCTCACACTCTTCCAGTTCAGGTTCACTCATGTTCTGAAAACATTCGAATCTTGTACCGCAGTCAAGACATTTGTATTCATAAGTAGGCATAACGTATACGTCCTTTTCCGTTATTGCTTGTTTCTCGTCGCCATTAACGACAGGGCTTACGGCTTCCCCTCTCCATGAACGGCTCACGGGCCATTCTGTTTTACCCCGCCTTGTATAACGGATTTAATTTACCAACATAAGAAACGAATTCAACTCTTTTTGGGGAATCCCGCCACGAAACCGATCTATCGATGTAGATACCGCGGTCTTCACATAATATAGTAAACACGTACTGTGAGTGGTACTGCTTCCCGCAGGCTTTGCCACACCCGAACATCATTCCGCTGAACCATCAGTTGAGGAGTATGCTTGTGACCGAACAAACCATTACAACCGTTAAACATGAACTTGAGCCGTGTCGAGTCCAGCTGGACATCGAAGTACCCGCTGAAAAAGTCGACGACGTCTACGATGAAATCGTCAAACAATACAAAGCGGAGGCAAATTTACCCGGCTTCCGTCCCGGCAAGGCGCCGAAATCATTAGTGGAAAGCCGTTTTTCTAATGAAATTCAGAATCAAGCCATACGCCGATTAGTCAGTGACGCACTTATGACGGGGATGGAGCAGGAAAATCTTTCCATGGAGACGCGTCCTGAAATTGCAGATGAGGAGAATCTTCAGATCGAAAAAGGGACATCTTTCTGCTTCAGCGTTTCCTTTGATACTTCACCCGAATTTGAAACGCCGGAATACAAAGGCTTGAAAATCGATAAAGCCAAAGAGGAAGTTACCTCCCAGGAAATCGAAGAATTCCTGAATGACTGGCTGAAACAACGCGCAGAGTACGAGAAAGTAGATCGACCGGCACAGGAGGGAGATGTGATAAAAGTCTCTTACCGGGGAGAGCTCACCGACGGAAGCGAAACTTCGGAAGATTTACCTGAATCGGCCAAGTATCTTTTAAGCGGGGACGATACCTGGCTCGCTTTACAGGAGCCCGAACTGTTGCCCGGTTGCACCGAAAACTTGAAGGGCGCACAGGCCGGGGAGGAAAAACAGTTCGAAGTCACATTCCCGGAGGATTACCCAGAAGAAGCCCTCCGGGGCAAGACGGTTTCCTACAATGTGAGCGTGTCAGAAATCCATGCATCCCGTACCCCGGAACTTACTGACGAACTGGCTCAAGAAATCGGCGCTCAGGACGCTGAAACCCTTAGGGAAAACGTCCGGCAGCATATGCAGCAGAACAAAGATGTGCAGTACGACCGCGAAATCAGAGAAGAACTTGTCGGCAAGTTGCTCGACGGAATGGAGTTTGCCCTGCCGCCGCGAATACTGGCCGCGGAAACACATGATACGATGACTGAGTTGACCCGCCGGGAACAAAGTCAGGGAACAAGCGAAGAAGAACTTAAAGAAAAACGTGAAGAACTCTACGAAGAAGCAAAGCGTTCGGCAGAAGCGAAACTGCGCCGCAGCTACGTACTGCAACGCATTGCGGAACTCGAAGATATTTCCGTATCTGAAGAAGAATTGAAGGGCACAATCCAGACGCTGAGCCAACGCGAAAACATGTCGCCGGACGAGCTCCGTAAGCGACTGGAGGAAAACGGACGGATCCAGGACGTACGCAATCAGTTGCGTGAGATGAAAACAGTTGAACGTATCCTCGAGTACGTTGAGGACGATTCCGAAGAATCAGGAGACGATTCACAGGAAGAAGAACCCGCGAGTAACGAACAACCTGAAGAATCCGACAAACAGGAGGAAGTATCCCATGGATGAAAAAGCCCAAGCCTACGTCCCGGTTGTCGTGGAACCTACTGCCCACGGCGAGCGGGCCTACGATATTTATTCGCGTCTTCTGAAAGACCGCATTGTGCTACTCGGCACCCCCATATCAGATCATATTGCCAATCTGTTGATGGCACAATTTCTGTATCTGCAATCCGAAGACCCGAAAAAAGACATTGAGTTCTATATCAATTGTCCCGGCGGAGCTGTCACTGCGGGCTTAGCTATTTACGACACCATGCAGATGCTGAACTGCGATGTCAAAACGTACTGCATCGGCCAGGCCGCCAGCATGGGAGCCGTTCTTCTCGCCGCCGGCGCCGCTGGAAAACGTTACGCCTTACCCAATGCCCGGATCATGATTCACCAGCCGCTCGGAGGCACAGAGGGTAGCGCGTCTGATATAAGCATCCACGCCCAAGAGATATTGCGTATGCGTAAACGCCTGAATTCGATCCTGGCCAAACATACCGGCAAGTCTCAAAAAACCATTGAGAAAGACTCCGACAGGGATAAATTCATGTCGGCAGAGGAAGCCCAGAAGTACGGTTTGGTCGACGAACTATTGCAAACAGAAGAAATGAAGAAAAGCAGCAGCTGAACCAGCTGTTTCAGCCGGATATTCAGCGTATTCACACTGGATAACTGCGGCACAACTAAGGAGTAGTTTTACGATGGCACAGAGTGGCGGCAACCAGCCCATGTATTGCTCTTTCTGCGGGCGCAGTCGGGAGGACGTGCAGGAGATGGTATCCAGCCCATCAGGGGCCCAAATATGTTCCGAATGCGTGGAGGTCTGCCGGAAGATGCTCCACGGGGAAGATTCCGGGCAGGAAGGACAAGGAGAAGAACAAGACAACGGATCATCAGAACCCCCGCCGTTGCCTGAACTCCATGTCCCCCGCCCGTCAGAGATCAACGATTACCTGAACCGCTATGTGGTGGGACAGGATTACGTGAAACGTGTCTTCTCCGTGGCTGTGCACAACCACTATAAACGCGTGCAGTATACCCGGGAAAACGGCCCGGAGGCCTGCGAGGACAACGGCGTAGAAATCGAGAAGAGCAATGTGCTTCTCATGGGGCCCACCGGCTCCGGGAAAACGCTTTTAGCACGTACACTGGCCCGCCAGCTTGATGTGCCCTTCGCCATCACAGACGCCACCACGTTAACCGAAGCGGGCTACGTTGGAGAAGACGTCGAAAATATCGTCCTGCGCCTTGTCCAGGCCGCTGACTACGACATCCAAAAAGCCCAAGTGGGGATTGTGTACGTGGATGAGATCGACAAAACGGCGCGCAGGACGGAGAACGTTTCCGTAACGCGCGATGTATCCGGAGAAGGTGTACAGCAGGCTCTGCTCAAGGTTCTTGAAGGTACTGTGGCGAACGTTCCGCCCAAGGGCGGACGGAAGCACCCTAACCAGGAATACCTGAAAGTTGACACCTCCAATATGCTCTTTATCTGTGCCGGCGCTTTTGTGGGCCTTGAAGATATTGTCCGTCGCCGCCTTGGAAAACGTGTCCTGGGCTTCGGACGTGTCCAGGAAGAACAGGACCAGCCGCAGCAGCTGCCGGAGGATTCCTCTGTTCTCCAATACGTGGAGCCTGAAGACCTCATCAAGTACGGACTGATCCCTGAGTTTGTGGGGCGCCTTCCCGTTGTAGCTTCCCTTAACGAATTAAGGGAGGATGAACTCGTTCAGATCCTGGTAGGTACCCAGAACGCTCTTACCAAGCAATACCAGGAGCTCTTTGCCATGGAAGGGGTCCACCTCGAATTCACTGAAGAAGCCCTTTACGCACTTGCGCGCAAAGCAAAAACAAAAGGCACAGGCGCTCGGGGACTCCGGTCCTTGCTCGAATCCCTGATGATGAATATCATGTTTGAAGTTCCCTCACGCGGGGATGTGGAAAGCTGCACCATTACGAGAGAGGTTGTGGAAGAGAATCAAACGCCGGAACTCACCTACCGGAAAAAAACAGCGTGAACAACTGTGACACCAGCTGTTTCAGTCTCTCTTGTCAGCGCAGGGCGTCAGTTTGCCATTGATCAACGAAGTCGATCTTTCGGTATCCGGACGATTCCCTCACCCGCCGGTCTTGCTGGAACACCGATTCACCGACACATTGTTCCTACCCGCGCCCTTTTTTATTGAACCGGCCTTTCGGCCGGCATATGGTTTTCGTCCGTATTCACCCAAGGTAATAACCTTACGGGGAAACAGGGCCTTCGGCCCTTTGGATCGGCTCATGTACTTCAGCATCCAGCAATTGGCTATTTACAGTTAATAGCCCGATTGGTCTCTTTTGCGTGCCATTGTAATCGTATAAGTCTGAAATCTGAACTTCGGTTGCTTCTTTTCTGCAAATGTAAATGCGCAGTTGTCGGTGGACCAGAAGCTCACAAGGTTCACCACGCCGCTGGTGAACCTACGTCAAGAACTTCAAAAGTATGGCGTCCGGTTTGCTCATCTGGTTGAATTCCGGTCTTCTCCCTGTGGTCGCCAGCACCTGGGAATTCAGACCGCACCGAACTTCTGTTCAGCGATTTCCTGCGGGACTTCCTGGTATCCGTAAGGCTCCATAGTGAAAGAAGCGCGTCCGCCGCTCAACTTGGGCAGATCCTTTCCGAAACCGAACATTTCCGCAAGCGGAACATTACAGGTAACCTTTTTTACCGCTCCCGCAGGCTGCATCTGATGGATGACAGCCCGTTTGGGCTGAAGATAGGTCACAATATCGCCGACGACTTCTTCAGGCGCCACAATCTCCAGATACATCACCGGTTCAAGGACCCGCGTCTGCACTTCTTGAAGAGCTGTTTCCAGCGCGTTCAACACAGCCCCCACGACAGCCCCTTCCGTTGTACGCGCAGGATCCGTCTCCAGTTTTTTGAGGACCGCCTTGCTGTAGATAAGCGAATATCCATGCATGCCGCCTGTCCGAAACCCCTGATCCAGGGCCCGTTCAGCTGCTTCGGAGAATTCATTCGGGATCGACTTATCTTTGGACGTCTCATTTTCAATCACGATTCGGTCAGCATCCCCGAAGGCCAACGGAGCGAAGTGCACTTCAGCCTCAGCATACAACTCCTTATCGCCCACCGTACGTTCAAATGTCCCTCTGATCGTTTTTTCCCCGGCAAGCATTTCCCGGTAAGACACGCGGGGTTCGCCGGCACGTGCCTCCACCCCGAACACTTCGGAAAGCCTTTTGAGGTTGATCTGCAGATGTAATTCACCCATCCCCGAAAGAATTGTCTGCCCCGTCTCTTCGTCATGGGCAAGGCTGAGGGTCGGATCCTCCTTGCACAGGAGCTGGAGCCCGTCGTCCAGCTTATCTTTTTCCCGGATTGAACGCGGCTCCACAGCCATTGAAATGACCGGCTCGGGGAATGCCAT
This sequence comes from uncultured Lentisphaerota bacterium, assembly GCA_913055945.1. GTDB lineage: Bacteria > Verrucomicrobiota > Lentisphaeria > Oligosphaerales > CAJXKU01 > CAJXKU01. The sequence continues at coordinate 9,649 of CAJXKU010000103.1, forward strand.
CCGCTCAAACACCACGGGTTTATGCACCCCGCACAACGTATCCCCTGTTCCGCATTCCCTGGGACCGATAACGCCGACAATATCTCCGGGGCCAGCCTGATCGATTGACTCTGTATTCCGCGCATAAAGGCGTAATACCTGATTCACTCGGGCTTTTTTGCCGGTCCGCGGATTCAAGTACGTACTCCCAGCCTTCAACTCCCCCGAGTACGTCCGCATGTACATGAGATCCGCGCTCTTACCGGCCACCACCTTGAATATAAGGCCGGAAAACGCCTCCTTCGGGTCGGGTTTGACCGTAAGCTGTTTTTCCTCCTTGGGGTGCCATGCCGGAATTTCACCTTTATCTTCGGGCGAAGGCAAATATTCCACCATCGCATCCAGCAATGGCTGGATGCCGATTCGCATTTTGGCCGATCCGGCCAGGATAGGCACAACCGTATTCGTCAGGGTTAATTCCCGCACTACCTTGTGGAGTGTATCCGTGGAAATATCCTGCCCCTCAAGATAACGTTCAGCGATATCGTCGCTGTAGTCCGCCAGGGTTTCCAGCATGTATTCCCGGTATTCTTCAGCGCTCGCCTGTAATTCCTCCGGTATCTGTTGACGGACGACCTCTTCCTGAAGTTTCCCGGAGAAACGACAATACTCCATCCGGATCAAGTCAATAACACCTTCAAACGCCGATTCTTCCCCTGCCGGCAACTGCAGAGGCACCCCGCAGTGTCCGAATTTATCATTGAGCTCTCCGCACACGCGGGGAAAAGAGGCGCCCACCCGATCCA
>CAJXKU010000104.1 GCA_913055945.1 uncultured Lentisphaerota bacterium
CCGGCTTCAGCCGGATCTTTACCCGGCGAGTCTCATACGAGGGACTGCGTCCAGCGTGACGATTACAGCATGGATGCATTACGACATGCTGAATGCAATTCCTGAACGCAGTTTGACACGCTAGACGCAGTTTTCTCATACGAGCCATTGCATGGAGCCTGACAAATACATCCTGGATGTTGACGACGCGCTGAACGCAGTTCTCTCATACGAGCCAACCCGCCGGGTGGCGGAGCCGCCCTGATACCCCGAACATGAGACGTCAAAAAAGCCGCCTTCTGGAGATGCGCTCGGCCTCAAGCGCAATATGTGGGGAGGCCCGCCACATTCCCAGGGGGTTCCTTGAGCTCACGCGTTCCTCCCGGGTTGAGTCTCACATGAGTTCGAGCTTGGAGGATTAAGGTTTGAATTTCTGCTGATGGTTCTTAAAGTTCCAGTACTGGCGGACAACAGCGTTAGCGTGGAAATGTGGGTCGGAACGGACTTATGCTCTGCCGCAAATGGCTGTTGGTGGACGATGGAGTAGATCAGGAGATCCAGAAGTAAAGAAGTTGACAGAAGCGTACCGCTATGAAAGCAATTTCCGTGGAAACAATGAAACAACTGGATGCCCGGACGATTGAAGCGGGCACGCCCGGCGAAACCCTTATGGAGCGTGCTGGCCAGGGAGTCTTCTGCGAACTGGAAAAGCTTCGGGCATCTTATTGGAGCGGCTGTGGCCTGAATCGTTTTTCGGTGCTGGCGGGAAAGGGGAATAATGGGGGGGATGCGTATGTCGTGGCGCGTATTCTGGCAGAGAACGGGTATGCGGTAAAAATATTCGCGGTCTGTGCCCCGGAAGAACTCAAAGGTGCCGCCGCGTATCACGCGGAGAAAGCCCGGGCCAAAGTGCCGGTGGAAGTATGCGATACACTGCCGTCGGAGGTGTTTGCGCAGGGCACAATTGTAGTCGACGGATTGCTCGGGACCGGCATCAAAGGAACGCTTAAGGCTCCTTATGATCACATCATTGGGGCGGTTAACGCGAGTCAGCGGCCCGTAGTGGCTATAGACGTCCCGTCGGGGCTGGATGCAGATACAGGAGAGATCGCCACGGATGCCGTCAAAGCCGATTTAACCGTGACAATGGCCCAACCGAAATATGGAATGGTGACCCGGCAGGGATTGGCCGTCTGTGGGCGTCTGCGAAGGGTGGACATCGGGGTGGCGCCGGAAGAGGTTGACCAGGCGCCCGGCGAATGCGAGGCGGTGTTGATTGATGATTTGTACAGATTTAACGAGCGGCGTCCGCTTCTTTCACATAAAAAGACATTCGGTCAGGTCTATCTGATTGCCGGGAGTCGGGAGTATACGGGCGCGGGCATGCTGGCCGCCGGGGCCGCATTGCGGTCGGGTGCCGGCCTGGTGAGAAGCGCAGTGCCCGAAAGTATAAGACACTTGATTTCGCCGCCGTTTGATGCGCTTATCTTTGATCCGGTACGCGATAATGCCAGTGGGTGTTTCACTGAAGAAGCGCTCGATGTTCTTGTGCAGCAGGCGGAACAATCGGATGCTGTGGTGATCGGTCCAGGTATCGGCACTGCCCCTGAAACGTGCCGATGCGTGAGAGAACTCCTCCAGACCTCCGCGCCGGTGGTGCTTGACGCGGACGGACTGACGATGTTAGCCAACCATAGAGAGTGGGCAGAGCGGGAGGCTCCCCTTATCGTGACGCCCCATCCCGGGGAAATGAAAAGGCTGTTGGCTGGATTCGGATTAGATGAGTGCGATACGGCGGAACGCCGTGAACAAGCGTGTCTGCTGGCGGAAAAGGCTGACGTGTGGGTGGTTTTAAAGGGGTTTGGGACCATGCTGGCTTCACCCTCGGGGCATTGGGCGGTAAACGTTACTGGTAATGATGCGTTGGCATCTGCGGGAACAGGCGATATCTTAGCCGGGTTGTTGGGCGGCTTTTTGGCGCAGGGCCTTACCCCTTGGGAAGCGCTCACACATGCAGCGTGCTTGCATGGGGTTGTCGGCGAAACCACGGAAAAGGGTGCACGGGCTGTGACAGCAGACGACATCCTTCAGGGGATTCCCGCAACACTTAAGGGAATTTCCCCTTTCCCGTAGCCCCGTTGAGGATCTTGAATTATTTCAGAACGAAGATAAAGGAATACAGAATATGCCATTGATCGAAGAGTTAACCGGTGTAGAAGGTGTAGTTGTCTGGGTTATAGTGGCATGCAGCGCTGTGGCCTTGTTTATTATATGCGAGAAAGTGTTTCACTTCCACCGGGCACAGATTGATGTCCAGGAGTTTCTGCAGGGACTTTATAATGTGCTGCGACGAAATAATGCACCGGAGGCGATCTCTATATGTGAGCAGACGCCGGGACCGGTGGCTCATGTGCTGCGCTCGGCGATCCTGCACGCCGATAGGAAGGAAGAAGATCTGCGTAAAGCAACAGAGGAGGCCACATTGCAGGAGGTGCCACGTCTGGAAAAACGCCTTAAAGCCTTGGCCACCATTGCGCACGTGACCCCGCTTTTAGGTTTGCTTGGGACTGTGCTTGGGATGATAGGGGCGTTTCGCACTATGCAGGCGGCCGGGCCGTTTGTCAGTACGGCTGATCTTGCTAAAGATATCTGGCTCGCTTTGGTGACAACGGCCGCAGGCCTTGTCGTGGCGATACCGTCGTATGCCTTTTACAACTTTCTGGTAGGCCGAGTGGAGGATCTGATTCTCGATATGGAGAAAGGCGCTTCGGAGATGATCTATTTCCTGACGCATAACCGTGTGGATCTGCCTCAGAGAGCAAGCAATACGGCCGAGCAGTCCCAGGACAGCGTCAGCGCCGGAGCAAATAACAACACCGCGCAATGATTGTTTGAAATATGAAGATACGAAGTCGTTTAAAAGTATATTCAGGAGCGATTGAAGTCGCCCCGCTGATTGATGTGATCTTTCTGTTGCTCATATTTTTTATGCTCAACAGTACCCGTGTCTTTCAACCCGGCATACCTGTCGAACTTCCGAAAGCCAGTACGAGCAGCAAACGAACGGCGCAGAAAATCATTATCACAATAGCTCAGAATGACGAAGGTAAAAGCATTTTGTATTTTAACGATAATCCTGTACCATGGGATAAACTGAAACGACGCTTGGCTGAGTTGGTATACGACAGCCGGGTGATAAGTGCCAGGAGAAGGCCGGATATCTCTGAAGGAGATGCCGAGGAAAGGCTTTCCCCCATGGTGGTTCTTCGCGCGGATGAAAATGTGCCGTACCGTCAGATCGTTGAAGTTATGTCATTGGCACGTTCGCTGAATCTGGGCGTATACCTTGCTACGGAAGTGCCGGGGAAACAACCCGGAGCACGCCTTCAACAGATCCCGTGACGGTACAGCTCAGGGAAGAGGAGCTTGAATACAGAGCAGGCACCGCTGGTTCAATAAAACAAATGATCTCATGGCATTTTCTTTTTCTTTTAAAACACAACAGATTCCGAATCGTCTGTTTACAGAACTCGCGGTCTTCGTTACGCTTCTATTGCATGTCGTAATCCTGACAACGTTCCGCATCTCCGCGACAGCGAAGCCGGATGACGTGCAGAAGCAGGAACCTGATTGTTTTCTGCTGCCGCCTCGTGAATACAAGTCGTTTCGCTGGGAGAAGAAGCTTTGGTGGTGGACACGGATGAAGGATCCGGCCGTCCTGGCCCGACCGGACGAAGAAGTCGGTTTCAGTTCTGTTCGTACTGCACCTCTGTCCTGGCCTTATACCGCTCCTTCCTCTTATAGGTTTACGTCAGAAATCACAAGCGAGCCGACTTTCGGCGACATAAAACTTGTCCGGCGATCCCTCACGTTAGCGGACAAGATTGGTGCCTCTTTGCCGATTGTTGATGTGAATGTGCCGCGGATTCCGACGAATCTGAACATTTCCCGAGATGTTGTGTGGCGTGAATCAGATGGGCGTATTCTGCCATCTTCTCCATCGTTTGAGGGGGGCAGGGAAAAAGTTGACAAGTTGATTCGGGAAGCTTCTCTGAAATCACCGACTCGGCTGGAGATCATTCGTGCCAATGGATTCATTCGAACCAGAATACGGGAATCCTCCGGCAGTCCGGAACTCGATCAGTTGGCGCTTAAGGCGTTGAAGCGTGAGCTCAGAGAAGTAACGGAGAACGTTCCTGGCAGTGTCGGAACGGAAAAGAAACCGTTCTATGTCCCGGAAAAAGGAGGCGAGAAGCGACTTGAGGTGGAGTGGCGGCTGATAAACCTGACAAGTTCAGACAGCGAAAGTGATTCGGAATGATCGGCGTGACCTTCGAACAAATGCTGCTTATTTATATGGCCTTGATTTTTCTGATCCCCGGCGTGAGCCTTGTTCTGCAGGTGCTGGGATCGAATTATAATAAGATCTGGCGTATGTCTGAGGATCGACTGGCCCGCTGCCGGGATTGTAATGTGACTTTTCTGTTGACCCGGCAGCATTCTGTCACCCGTTGTCCGTGGTGTAATAGCTTGCGGGTGAACTACCCCAAGTGACCTGCCTGTTGATTATTCTATCATAATAATTATGAAGGCCGAAACTTAGGGGCCGGTACGTGATTATGCGTATTATCAGTGGCGCAGCAAAAGGGATACGTTTGCATGTACCCCGTGGAGAAGCGGTTCGCCCTACAGGGGGTCGGGTCAGAGAGGCCATATTCTCCGTCCTGGGGGATATGGCCGGGGCTAGAGTGTTTGATCTGTTCGCGGGAACAGGTGCGCTTGGGCTGGAGGCCTTGAGCAGGGGGGCGGACGCCGTTACATGTGTGGAATCTGATCCGCGGCATGCGGCGGTTATTCGAAAGAATATCGAGTTGGTGAAAAGTGCGCATGAAAGCCTGCAGGAAGGGGGGACTCGAATACTTAGAATGGATGTGCGACAGATTCCGGTACGATTAAAGAAAGAAGCGCAAACGGCGGATATCATTTTCGCTGATCCCCCCTACGATAAAAATAACACCGGGACCGATGCCGAGGATCTGGTGAGCGATGCCGCATTCGCCGAATGGGCCCGTGGCGCCATCATCGTCCTGGAGCATTCGATAAAAACGAACATCGCCTCGGTTGAAAATATTCGCTGGGCGATTCAGAAGCAGAAAACGTATGGGGATACCGCGATCTCATTTCTAAAAAGTGCTGCTGCTGGTAATGAGTAAGGAAGGTAGCCGGAGAGTTGGACGGATCGTTTAGCCTGAAGTATGCATAAAGCTGGATTCGGGCTGGCCGCCGCCGGCCTTGTCCCGGCGGTGGCCAGGACCGATAGGAATCCGTGCATAGCTCGGGTGAGGGCGAGTTCGGAAAAATTTGTGGTTCTGCCGGCGAATGAAGGAGGAAGTCTGAGCCATCGGCGCCGGGCGCACGTTGAAAAAATCACGCGGTGATGCTAAAGTAATTTGCCGTTGGCGGCTTAGCTCAGTTGGTTAGAGCATCGGAATCATAATCCGAGCGTCCGGGGTTCGAATCCCTGAGCCGCCACTATTTTAATATGTCCTCTCCCTCTGCTGGCCTATCTCTTTCAGGTGGCGCTTGTCGCGGAAAAGATCCGCAGGTTTTCTGCTATGCGGTATGTCCTCGCGAAATACGTGCTCAATTCCGGCGGTTTAGAACTTGAAATAAACAGGATGCTGCTTGGGGCATCTTATGAAACGGAAAAATGCTCAGTTGAATTGTGTTTGAGCGGGGAGATGAGTTGGTCACGCAAAGTTATTGTGTTTTCTCACTAAATTGCTATGTTGTAGATTTGTGCCTTGTTCCAATGGTGGCAGGGGTGAGGGAAGAAGCGTGTGCCGTCTTATAGTCGGGGCGATCGCCTCAGAGAGGATGACAGGTCACTGATCGACAGCAAAGAAGTTTAGCTTATGGAAGAGAGCGGAGAAACGCGGATTTTCTGTGATTACCTGATTATCGGTTCAGGTATTGCTGGTCTTTTTGCTGCTTTGAAAGCGGCGGAAGATGGCGAGGTTACACTGATCACCAAGCGAAAGCCGGAAGAGTGTAATACGAGTTACGCTCAGGGCGGTATTGCGTGTGTGACCGCGCAGGAGGATTCGTTCGAGGAGCATATCAATGATACGCTGGAAACCGGGGCAGGGTTGTGTCATACAGACGTCGTGCGATCTGTGGTGCATTCTGCTCCGGATCGGATCAGAGATCTGATCAATTACGGGGTAGGGTTTACCAAACGTGGAGAAGTGGGGGAGGACCCGGAAGAAAAGCATTCGGGGGACTTTGATCTCGGCCAGGAGGGAGGACACAGCAGACGGCGTGTGCTGCATTCCGGCGATATTACGGGAAAGCAGATCGTTGACGCGCTTGTGGCACGATGCAGAGAGCATCCCCGAATCACGATCCTGACGGATCATATGGCCGTGGATCTGATTTCCTCCCGCCACGTGCGGTGGCAGGAGGAAAACTGCTGTTTAGGGGCGTACGTCATGGATCGACGGACACGGATGATCAAGACGTTTATAAGCAAATACACACTGCTTGCCACCGGAGGAGCCGGCAAGGTTTACTTCTACACCAGCAATGCCGATACGGCCAGCGGTGACGGGGTGGCCATGGCCTACCGGGCTTATGCGGATATTGCGAATATGGAATTCTACCAGTTCCACCCGACGTGTCTGTTTCATCCACAGGCGAAATCCTTTCTGATCAGCGAGGCTGTGCGCGGCGAAGGTGCGCAGTTGAAAGTGCGGAATAACGGGGATTACGACCGTTTCATGGAGCGCTATCATCCTTACGGCGAACTTGCCCCCCGCGATGCAGTGGCGCGGGCGATTGATAATGAGTTGAAATGCCGGGGGGAGGATTGCGCTTTTCTCGATATCACTCACCGCAGTAAATCTTTCCTTAAAAAACGGTTCCCGAATATATATGACACGTGTTACCGGCTGGGCGTCGATATGTCGCAGGATCTGATACCTGTGGTTCCGGCGGCCCACTATTGTTGTGGCGGGGTGAAAACGGATGTCAACGGTTGCACCACTGTCAAAAACCTGTATGCGATCGGTGAGGTTGCCTGTTCAGGGCTCCACGGGGCGAACCGGCTGGCCAGTAACAGCCTGCTGGAAGCGGCTGTGTTGGCCTGTAACGCAGTAGAACATATTCGGAATTCGCGTATGAGTGTTGCTCTGGATCACGAGGAAATTCCGGATTGGAGCAGCGGGGACGCTGTGAATTCAGATGAAGAGATTGTCATCAGCCACAACTGGGACGAAATTCGCCTGTTCATGTGGGATTATGTCGGGATCGTCAGAACGAACAAACGATTGGAAAGGGCGAAAAACCGTATCCGGCTGATTCGAAACGAGATTGAAAAATACTACTGGGATTTCCTTCTCACACCCGACTTGGTCGAGTTGCGGGATATTGCGTCTGTGGCTGAAATGATCATTGATTCTGCCACTTCACGGGAGGAAAGCCGCGGGTTGCACTATAATCTGGATTATCCGGCAAACAGCGCCGGTGGGGGTAAGGATACCCTGTTAAGACGACCCACGAAGGCGATTCTATGGAAGGAGTAATTTCAGAGCTCGGTTTGGTTGTTGCCGCGGCCGGCAGTTCTCAACGGTTCGGTGACAAAGGCAATAAACTACTGCAGCATTTACATGGGGTGCCCCTGGTCTGCCATTGCCTGCGGCGGCTCTGGCATTGCGTCCCTGCGGATCAGATTGCGGTCATGGTACGGCCTGAAGAAATGGAGAGCTTTGAAACGGTTCTCGGAGAACATGGCTTCCTCGATGCGGGTGTAAGTGTAAAAAGCGGCGGGCGTAGCCGTTCAGAGTCGGTGTACGCCGGGGTGAAAACGTTTTCGGAAGACGTAACGCTTGTAGCGGTTCAGGACGCAGCGAGGCCGTTTACTTCCGGCGAGTTACTTCGCAGGTGTGTTACATGTGCGCGGACATACGGATCGGGTGTCGCTGCACGGGCTGTCACCGATACGATAAAGACATGCGAGGCTTCGGGAAAAGTAACCGCCACGCTGGATCGTTCTTCGCTTGCCGCTACGGAAACGCCTCAGGTCTTTTCCCGTCCTATGCTTATGGAAGCTTACGAATATGTCCTGGCGAACAACGTGAATGTGACCGACGACGGGCAGGCGGCAGAATGTCTGGGGAATGAGGTTTACCTGGTTTTCCATGAAGAGGAGAACCCGAAGATTACTTACAGCAGCGACCTTGCCCTTTATGAGCAGTGTGATGTGTGATCGGCACTCTTACCAGTTTTCCACAGAGAGACCAGGTACCCGGTCGAATTCGCGAATATTTGCGGTGATAACTGTGTGGCCATGCGCTAAGCAACTCGCAGCAATCCAGGCATCGTGTGCCCCGATCATCACTCCCTTTGCCGCAAGATCGGCCCAGAGTTGAGCATGTATTCGTGCGGTAGCAACATCTATGGGCAATATGGGAAGTTTCTGCAGAATTTCTTCCACAAATGCTGACCTGTGCGCGCGAATAGCAGGATCATCTGCGCGCCTTACACCATGGAGCAACTCGCTTACACCTATTACTGAAAGAAAACACGGGCTGTTGAAGTGTTTCTTTACGTTAGTTTTAATATCCACATAGCCGCGCTCAGCCGCAATAAGAAGGGTGGTATCAATTACATAGCCCATGGATCTTTCACTCCTTCCTCGGCAACTTCGATCCGGGCACTCTCCAAGTCTCTTTGGAACGCGGCTGCATCGTTCTCACTGAGTCGGGGGATCGAAGCAAGAATATCAGGCAACTCGCCCAGGGTCCGCGATGGGGGCAGCGGACATAATTCCGCAACCGGTTGATTCCTCTTTGTCAAAATAAACGTTTCGTTGCAAGAGGCCGTTCGGTTAATGTACTCTGACCAATGCCGCGCTACGGTGGTAACAGAGACAATATTTTCGCTCATAGGATTCCCTCCGGGTTGCTGGCAATTATTTAATACTAATATAACAGGGTTAGTATATAGAATAAAGCTTGTTTTGGTACCTCTATGGGGATAACGTTACGTGTTCGGAAACGTGAAATCTAAAGTCTCACATATGCTACTTGCTCCATAAAGGAACAAAACTGACATCAATTCATTCTATTTTTTCCTGACTTTTCAAAATCCTTAATAATTACCATTCAAATCCAAACCAGGATCTCCGAATAAAACTATTGATCCCATCAGTTCTTTCTGCACTTTTTTATTCTGCCAAGTTTCTGCTGGATTATCATACCAATGCTTGATAAGATCTCCAGTAGTAGGAGAACTATTTTTATATAACTCTTTGGTCAAATCTTCTGACCAGGTAATAGCCCCTCCCATACACATATGCCCGTAATAAGCTAAAGCTCCTTTTTCTAAAAATTTTAGACATTTTTTTACTTCCTGATTCAAATTCCTTAACAGTGTCTATATAATTACTCATATGTTCCGGCTTCCTAAAAGGCATAAAACCGTAAGAAAAACCAACCTTATGGTTGATATAATCTCTATTTTTATTTTCAGGATTTGCTTTCAAAGCTGTTTCATACATTTTGTTGGCGTAGTGAATATTAAATTCCTCAGGAAACATAACTACTGCCACGGTTTCAGGGTCTGCTTTTTTCAGTTTTTCCAAATTTTTTGGAAAGTTTTCTCTGTTACTAAATCTCATTATATCTGCATCCCTGTAATTTTTTAATTCCTGAATGGGCTGTGCAAAGGGCGAGGAGGGAGAATAAGAGGTTAATATGACATAGGCTGAAGATTCTGAAGGTGAATCTGAAGAAGTACCGGTTTCATTCCATTTTGAACTTCCGTTACCGGCTTCACTGGTGACAAGCCTATAACCGAATTTTTCTGCAAACTTTTGTACTTTTTCCCTTGGAAGATCAGTTCCTCCTGAAAAATAAAACCACATTGCTCTCGTATCATCTTCAGTACTTCTGGCAAAATAAATATCATCCTTGTCAACAGGAACTTCTCTGTTCTCCAGGAAATTCCTCAAATATCTGGAACTCTCAAAATCTACTACACAGGCTGTTAATTTATCTCCGTTCCCCAGGCTGTATTTGCTTGCCATAGCCTTTTCAGTTCCTGTAAAATTATCATGTGAAACTTCCGAAGGTTCTCTTGAATATTCCATTCCCCGAATCTTATCAGGATCGGGTAGGGATTCCTCTAAACTTCCGGCATCTGCAGAAGCAGCCAACACTGCCGTAAAGAAACAGGCAGCGCCTATAAGCAGTGGGGCTGCCAGGTGTTTTCGGAGGAACAACCTTGCTGCGTGTACTTTCCGCCTGCGAGTGCAGCTGCGATTGAAATGGTCTGAAGGTGCATACATAATCTGGCCTCTCCAGTTGCTTTGT
>CAJXKU010000105.1 GCA_913055945.1 uncultured Lentisphaerota bacterium
AGGAGATAGGAGATGACGGCCGCGACGATGATTACCTGCCAGCCCCAGAAGGTAAAGCTGGCCAGCTTGTCGCTGAACAGCCGGGCGTGGCAGGGGCGCTGGACCACGTAGTACGACGTGGCGAACAGCGCCGAGCCCCCGAATGCAAAAATCACCCCACTGGTATGGATGGGGCGAAGGCGGCTAAAGGTCAGGTACTCGGAGCTGCCCGTCAGGGCGTACATTATCTCCGGAAAAGCCAGCTCCAGGGCGATGATTACGCCCATAAGCATTCCCACGATCCCCCAGACCAGGGTCATAATCGCGAACTGGCGTACAACGTGATAGTTGTACTCCTCGTGCGCGCCTGCCTGGCCGGCGGATGTTGCATGCGCCTGTGCCATGGTCTCCCTCCGGCTTGCGCCATTTGACGGAATATCGACTCGGGCGTGCTAGCACGCCCCCGATGCGTGGCTTCAGGATCCTTCGAACGAGGAAGGACAGCGGACGCTATCTTACCCGCGCCTGTGCGCTGAAAGCAATACGCCCACGGCCACCTCTGTAAACCCTCAGATCCTATGTGGATTATAGAAAGGCGCGGCCCTGTGTCAAATGCCACACACCCGCCTCGGGGCCTCGGCCAAGGCCGGGCGGCTTTCCTCCTCGGCCTCGCGCTCCAGCAAGCCCCAGCATCGTGCGGCCAACCTAAGGGCCGCGGCCGATGCTATCGGGGGCGATCCGGAACAGACCTTCCGGCCCAGCCGCACCGGCTGGCGCCGCGCTGCGCCAAGCGTGGCCGTAGACTACCTCGAAGGTGGTCGCCATTCGCCCCTCGGACCAGGGCATGCTTGCTTCGAGGGCCGCCAGGCGGCGGGGAGTCATCAGCCCGCGGGGCCGGTCGGAGCGCACGGAGACAGCACCCGTCGCCCGGCCTTCCCGCATGAGGGTTCGGATATCGGGATAGGTAATCGTCCAGCTCTCGGCCTCCATCACCACCCCCTCGAATCCGGCCCGCCCCATGGCGTCACCCAGATCGTGCATATCCAAAAAAACCGGCAGGGACGGTGGATCCGCATAAGCGGTGACGAGGGCGGCGCGCAGATCGGCCAGGGTATCCGGCCCCAATGAGGCCAGCATAAGCAAACCCCCAGGTTTCAGGACCCGGGCGAGCTCACGCAAGACGGGCTCGGGATCCTCGCTCCAGTGCAGGGCGAGATTGGACCAGACGAGGCCGAAAGCGGCATCGGGGAAGGGGAGCTGCTGGCTCCAGGCGGCGCAGCGGCTGTGCCGCCGGCGCAATAGGCCAGGGCGGCTGCGGGCCAGCATAGCCGGTGCGGGGTCGGTGAGGGTTAATCGGGCGCGGGGGAACATCCCTTGCAGGTCCGCCCGGTCCAACCCGGTGCGGGCATCCGCCATGAGGATGCGGGCCGGATCCAGCCGCATGAGGTCCAGGCCCTCACGCAGCCGGGCGGCCACCGCCCCGGGCAGGGCCGCGCTGGCGCCGTACAGCGGCGCCGCCCGCGCTAAGCGGCGCCGAAAGGCGGCCGCGTCCAGATGGGGGGCGTCAGGAGCCGGTGGGCTCACTCGCCACGTCCGCCTTCCAGATCGCTACCAAATCCCGGGTACCGGCCAGCAGGACGAGGCCTACGACAACCGCGGGTATAGGTAGGAGATAAAAGAAGCTCACCTTTTGCAGGAAGGCCAGGACCAGCACCAAACCCCCGGTGGCCCCATAAAAGATGTAGCCAGCCCGCTTGGTGTGATAGCTCACCAGGCTGTTGGGATCGTGGGCAAACAAGGCATACAAGGCCATCGAGATCCCGAACCACAGCACCGTGGGCAACACCAGGGCGACGGACAGGACCATGCTCAGAAGCCCGCCGTCCATATAATACGCGGTGCCGGCACCGACGGCGGCCAGCATGCAGACGATGTTACCCAGGTGGAACAAAGCGGCCCGCCAGCGGATCCGGGCCGGGCTCATGTCATGGACGTCTTCGCGGTTAACCTCTTTCATGCGCACGCTCTCCGTGGCTTAATTCTTATTGGAAACAGCCGATTACTGAATTCGAGGGCACCCATGGACCACGACAGGATCCTCCGGCGCCTATTGGATCTAGTCTATCCACAGGCCTGCCGGGTATGCGACCAGCGCGTTTCCCAAGGCCCCCCTTTGTGCGCTGCCTGTCGTAATCGGCTACCTGCCAACGAGCGGGGGTGTCCGCTCTGCGCCCAGCCGGATACCGGTTCCGGCCCAATCTGTGGTGCGTGTCAGCGCCACCCGCCGGCTTTTGACGGTGTGTACGCCCCCTGGCACTACACGGCGCCCATCGACGAGTGGATCCGCCAGTTCAAGTATTCCGACCAGATCAGCCTGGCCAGGCTGCTGACCGACCTGACCGGGGCGGATCTGGCCCCGAAACTTGGCGTACGGGAAAGCCGACGGCTCGTCGGAGAACACGTAGTCAGCGCAAATGATCTCATAGAAGGCGTAAAGCCGGAAGATACCATTTTTGTCAGCCATCGGAAATTTGATATATGGACCGAGGGGAAGAAGAACATTGAGGCATACCCCGATGTGAAGCACCACGGCATTCCGTATCGGTCTCTGCTTCCCCGGGAGCTGAACGGCTTGATTGTGGTGGGAAAAGCTATCAGTGGCACCCACATTGCCATGTCGGCGTATCGTACCCAGGGTATCCTGGCTTTCGTGGGGGAAGCCGGAGGTGTTGCAGCATCGCTCTGTGCCAAACGGCAGACAAGTCCGCGAAACCTGGCGCCGGCAGAACTGATCAACACGTTAAGCGAACCTCCGCACAGTGTTGAGATTGATGCGTACAAAGACTAGCTCTGCTCTTGTAGGAATTCTGAGGGCTGTTTCTGTCCGATTCAGAAAGGACTAATGCCTTTCAGCTTATGCTGAGCGGGGTTTTATCTGTTTTTGTGGAAGTTCCGAGAGCTTTACTTATACGTTAAAGGTCAGAACGGGGTGCCGTTCCTTCTGCGGACATAAATCTGATCCACAGCCGCTCGGTCTGAAAGCCCAAGCAAGTAAAGCACTGTTTCGGCGACGTCTTCAGGATGCATAAGCTCCGACGTATCCAGGTCCGGCCGCGCAGCTGTTACAAGTTCTGTTTCGACCCCGCCCGGTAAGACTGCGCTTACACGGATATTGTGTTGCTGTAACTCGACGGCCAATGATTTTGTCAGCCCCATCACAGCGTGTTTACTCGCCGTGTAGGCAGCTTGATGAGGATATCCCTTAAAGCCTACGACACTAGAAATGTTTATGATATACCCGTTGTTCTGCGGAAGCATAAAGTTCAGGGCTTCCTGGCAACAGAGAAAAGTGCCACGCACGTTTACATTGAGGACGTCGTCTAAGTCCTGTGTGCTGAACTCACGCGTAGGGCCAAACCTACCCACCCCTGCGTTGTTGATCAATACATCAAGGCTGTCAAAAGCGTTACTTATGCGTTGAAATACTTGTTGTATACTGGATTTGTCGGTTATGTCTAATTGCATCGGGTAGACAGCATAGCCGGCGTTTGTGGCTTCTTCGGCCAAGGTCCTTAATCGCTCTAAATCCCTGGCACAGGCAATAACAGTGGCACGACAGGCGGCTGTATGCCACGCTACACTGCGGCCTATGCCTCGACTGGCTCCCGTAATCATGATCGTGTGTCTGTAAAGATCCGGTGAATAACTCATTTCAAGTTAATGGTCTTTTGCTTTATTATGATCAGAAATTCTGTCCACACCACGACAAGGAACATTCTTGTTAGGTATAGACTGCAGCCTGAAGCTATATTATAGCATTTTTATACACAAACTCTCCGCGAAGAAGTGTTAAATACGACGTACCGAGAATAAAAGAAGAATCCGCTTATGAAACGATTGTATCGTATACTGTTCATCATAGGGTTGAACACTTTTTTGCTGATGTCTGTGAAGGGTGAGCAGCTGGCGTTTCCCGGGGCTGAGGGTTTTGGGCGATTTGCTAAAGGAGGGCGGGGCGGGCGCGTAATCGAAGTGACCAATCTCGACGCAAAAGGCCCGGGCAGCCTTCGGGCCGCGTGTAAAGCGAAAGGTCCACGCACAATCGTTTTCCGAACCGGCGGTGTTATTGATCTCCAGAAGGAAATCCGAATCACCAATCCCTACGTAACAATCGCCGGTCAGACCGCACCCGGGGACGGCATCTGTCTGCGTGGAGCGCATCTGATTATTGGTGCCTCTCACGTCATTGTTCGATATCTTCGGGTCCGGCCCGGCGACTTAGCAAAAGGCCCCAATCCGCGCACCCGCGACGGCATCACTGTGGCCAGGAAAGGCAAGACGATCCATGACGTGATTGTTGATCACTGTTCAGTGAGCTGGGCAGTGGACGAAAATATGAGTACGTGGTACAGCGCGCGGGACATTACCTTTCAGTGGTGTATATCGAGCGAAGCACTCTACGACAGTATCCATCCGAAGGGGGAGCACAGTATGGGTATCCTGATCGGCGATGAGAGTGATCGGGTGTCAATTCATCACTGTTTGATCGCGCATAACAATTACCGCAATCCGCAGCTTGCCCAGCACGGACGGGCGGAAATCATCAGCAACCTGATTTACAACTACGGCCATTCCGCAATCGTTATGAACAGCAACGATGATCCTTCACAGGCTGTGATAGAAGGTAATGTGGTCATGCCCGGCAAGGATAGCAACCTCAAAACACTGTCCATTTCTTTTTGGAGCAAATTACACCCGGATTCTCAAGTGTACATTGGGCCAAACAAGGGACCAGGGCGGCCGGAGGGTGAGAATGATCCCTGGGCGGCCGTGCAGCATAAAAATCTAAAATCAGAAGTGCGCGTGGATGACCCCCCCTTTGAACCGAACAGAATTCCGATTCATGAACCGAAAAAACTTCGCGCGCTTATCCTTGACTATGCCGGTGCCGTCATGCCGAAGCGTGATGCTGTTGATCGACAGCTCGTCACAGATGTGAGAAATCAATCCGGTCAGATTATTGATTCTCAGAAAGACGTGGGCGGTTGGCCCGAGTACCGGACCGGTGAACCGCCGGAGGACGCCGATCACGACGGTATGCCCGATTCTTTTGAACGCAACCACCCCGAGCTTGACCCGAACGATCCTGCTGATCGCAACGAAACGAGCTCAGGGGGGTATACCTGGCTTGAACGATACCTGCACAGTTTGGTGCCTTCGGCCGATAATAAGTACGAATGAGGCAGTACAGTAGGAGAAGTCGGCTCCGGGGAACAGAACTCACGCTTGTACCGCGATTTTGATGACAACCGGAACGCCGGGCATAAACAGAGCCCGTCCTTGGAGACGAGCGTCTTCGCCCGTTATATGGCGCATGTGAAAACGGCGGCGCGCTTTATCTGTTATATTTAAAGGTGCAGAAATGGTTTGAATTCTGTTTGCGGAGAGCCTGTTCATTCAACAACTATGAGGTAGCTGTCGTTAAAAAGCGTTTTCCCCGCGACATCGCAGATATGAGACGCAAAGCCCAAGTCCGGATCACGCCCGACCAAGCCTTTCAAAATATTCTGGATTTTCTGGAATTCCGCTTCACCTACCATACCCGCGATCAGTGGAGACAGGCTATTTACGAAGGCCGCATTCTGCATAATGGAGAGTGTCCGGCACCGGAGTGTGAGCTGCAAGCTGGAGACAGTGTAGAGTATCTGATGCCGGACGTGGATGAGCCTTCAGTCAACTCGCAATACACCCTGTTGCTTTCTGACTTTCCGGTTCTGGCGTTGGGAAAACCGCCGGATCTGCCCGTTCATCCGGCGGGACGATATTTTCATAACACGTTATGGGCTTTACTCAGGAATAGCGGCTACGGTAATATTCGTTTTGTCAATCGTCTGGATAGGGAAACCTCGGGAGTGGTGTTGGTGGCATTAACCAAATCCGGGGCACGTGAGTGTGGTAAGCAGCTTCAGGCACAGAGGATATTGAAACAGTACATGGTCCTGGTGGAAGGAATATTTCCCGACGAGTTGACGGCAGAAGGCTGGCTTGAGCCCGATGTGGACAGTGCAGTCAAGAAGAAGGTTCGCTTTAAAGCGAGTTGCGGTTCGTCAGTATCAGAGAGTAAAAAGGCAGTAACTCACTTCCGTAGAATCACTGCTGCATCAGCGGCCGGGTATTCTCTGGTTGAAGCATTGCCTGAAACGGGGAGATATCATCAGATTCGTGCCACCCTGCTTGGGCTCGGGTTCCCCGTGGTGGGCGACAAGTTGTATGGAAAGGATGAGACAGCCTTCCTGCGTTTCCGGGAGGGATGCCTCACGCGGGAAGACGAGGAAAGACTGCGTTTAAGCAGGCAGGCGTTGCATGCAGCAAGGATCAGTTTCAATCATCCGGTTCATGGCCAACGGCTGCAGGTGCACGCTCCTTTGCCACCGGATATGCGTAATGTTTTGGATTTCTCAATCGAAAATGAACATCATTGGTAATAAAAATGGAATTGAGCCAGGAAGAAATTCGGCAGCTGGTCCGGTATTTACAGCAATTTGTCAGTGATCGAAGATGGCAGAGGATGCGGAAAGTGCGGCAATACCGGACGCGGCAGTTGACCGTAGTCCTGGAGGATATCTACCAGCCGCACAATGCGAGTGCTGTGTTGCGTTCCTGCGACTGTTTTGGTGTACAGGATCTTCACGTTATAGAAAATATCAACGGATTTGAGCCTAATCCTGATGTGGAACTCGGAGCGTCAAAATGGTTGACGATTCACCGTTATCGGGACGAACCCGGAGACAATACGAGCTGTTGCCTGGAGAGTCTAAAGCGCCAAGGGTATAGGATTGCCGCAACTTCGGTCAGCCCTTCGGCCGTTTCATTGCCTGAGGTGCGTGTGGATGAACCGATGGCCGTTTGTTTCGGCAATGAAGAGGAAGGCTTAAGCCAGACCGTCGACGAGTATGCTGATATGCATATAACGATCCCCATGTATGGGTTCACGCAAAGTTTTAATATCTCAGTGAGTGCCGCTGTTTGTATGTATGAACTGAGCGAACGCTTACGTACGGAGAGGGATGATTGGGGCCTCGGCGAAGAGGAAGGTCTGAGGGTTGAACTGCAGTGGCTGAAAAATTCCGTGCGGGATGGAACAAGAATCGCTGAACATTTTCTGAAACATTACGCCCGCGATGTTTCTGGATGAATCCCTCGGCAGATGTCTGCGGGGTGGATGAAGCTGAATACGCATCAGAAAAACCAAAGAATGTATAATTGATTCTGTTATCCGGTAAGGATTCCGAGCTGCTGTCCGGCAGAATCAGCAAGATCTCCCTTAAAGGTATAATCCGGAGACCGTACTCAGGGAACGCAGGGCTCCGTTGGTTTTCTAAATATAGACAATATGTTTGAACAAAAAGGTCACGCTGTTTGGTACAATCAAGAGCTAATAAAGTGTCTGTCGGGGAATGGGAATTTTACAGGATTTTTTCCCGCTATAAGGGACGGCTGTTTATGTGCGGGGCGATGATGGTTGCGCTCACGGGCATTAACATCGTTATCCCCTTGATGGTCGGAATGGTTTTTGACAAGGTTTTCCCCGAGAAAAACTGGAATCTCCTTTGGATTATTCTCGGTATTCTGTTGGCAGCCTACCTCGGCCGTAACCTGTTCTACTTCCTCACCAAGTACCTATCCGCATCGGTGGGCGAAAACCTGTGTTTCGAATTGCGAAGTAACCTTTTTCAGAAAATTCAACAGATCAGTTTACGTTATCACAAGGCGAACAACCCGGGGCAACTCTCCAGTAGAGTGATGAGTGACACCTCTGTTATTCAGCAGTTTATCCAATCCCACCTGCCCAAGATTGTGCAGTCCGCGCTTTTATTCGTGGGGTTGCTTGTGACGATGTTTTTTATTAACTGGCAATTGGCAGGCGTCGCCGCCATCATATTGCCGTTTCAGGTACTGACCTTCAATCAGTTTAAAAATTCTATAAAAGAAGCGAATCGGGATGCCCAGGCACATTTGGCAGGGGCCACTGGTAACCTTTTCGAACGGTTTCTGGGTATGGAGGTGGTCAAAGGCTTTGGGGCAGAAGAACGGGAGCGCAGGTCTTTTGAACAGGCTATAGATCACTCCAGGCGCAGTCGGCTGCGGGGAAAGCGGATGCAGGCGCAGCAGAAAGTGGCAGCGGACCTGCTCATCGGGTTGGGCACCATTGTACTCATCGGGTTCGGTGCATACCAGGTGATGGCTTACGAAGGCGAACAAGCCATGCATGCGGGTGAGTTCATAGCTTTTTTCTGGTTTGTGAAAATGCTGTACCCGACGATCAGCGAACTCGCCAATAACTTCGGAAAACTGTTTCAGGCTATGGCAGGCATCGAGCGAGTTTCGGAAATATTGGCAAAAGGTAAGACACATGCCGGTGGTGGCACGGGGGTCAAGACGGAAATTCGAGGGGAAATCTCCTTCCAGGATGTGAATTTCAGTTATCCCGATAATACCGAAGTCCTTGACGGTGTTAATTTCCATATACCGGCGGGCGAAGTGTGCGCAGTGACCGGTCCCTCGGGGGTGGGCAAGAGCACGCTGGTCAGCCTGATCCCGCGCTTCAACGACGTTTCCTCCGGGAGAATATTGATGGACGGCACCGAAATCAGAGATATAGATCTTTCCCACTTACGCGCCAACATAGGAATCGCTTTCCAGGAGTGTTTTCTGTTCAGTACAAGCGTGTTTGAAAATCTTGTGTACGGGCGTCCAGATGCCACGGAAGAAGAAATCAGAAAAGTGGCGGAACGAATCGGAACCGATGAGGCGATTCGTCAACTGCCGCATGGATATGACACGGTGGTCGGCGAAGAGGGGGTTGTGTTGTCGAGGGGGCAGAAGCAGCTCATAACGGTCACGAGAGCCATGATTAAACATCCCCGGATTCTGATTCTGGATGAAGCAACTGCCTCCATTGACGAAGAGCGGGAGTCTGTCATCATTCCGTCCATTTTAAAAGAGATGCAGGACAGGACAGTGGTAATGGTCGTTCCCGAGACGAAGTTGCTGCCTTACGCGAATAAGGTCGTTGAATTAAGAAACGGTTCTACTGTGCAGTACGAGACCGCTGGGAAAAAAGGAAGACAAGAGCCGCCGCCCCGTGCTTGCGATGCTGTGAATTGAGGTTAAAGTGCAGGTAAGTCAGAACAATTCCGTTTTCCGGCAGGGAGCAGGAGGTTGCTCCGGAAAGAAATGATGAACCATGAGTAAGTCCGCTGATTCAGTGCTGCACAATTGCTGGCGTGAGTTTTCCAGGCCAAAGGAGCTTCGGGCATGAACATAGAGATCTCTGCGGGTATAAAAGGACAACTTTTTCTGCGCCTTTGTCTGATCCTTTTTTTGGGATTGAACGGAAGTTTCCTGATATCGGTTTGCGGGCAGGAAGAGCGTGCTTCCCCACCGCAGTCTCAGCAGGAATCGGCGGAGAAAGGCTCAGGGGGAAAACACTCGTACATGCCCGAGTCATTTGCTGAGAACATCGGGGTCAGAACCATCCAGTTGAGTCACATCTCGCCGGAAAAGTGTTTGAAGAGCATGCCATCCTATGGTATTACGGTGTTGCAGAGAGAAGAACTTGCTGATTTTTTCCAGCAGGGAAAAGAGGTTCTGTCCCGAAGACTCCCTGCTGTGATGGCCGTTCCCCAGCCGGAAGTGAAGAATCTGAACCTTCCGGATGGCGTAGATGAAGACTTTAGTGCGACGACAGGCTCGATGCTGAATCAGGTGACGGTGTTTTATCATCAGAATTCGCCGGAGGAGTTTAGTACCGTCAAATCTATTATTCGTGAAACGGTTGATGTTTCTGCAAAACAGCTCATGATAGAGGCGATGGTGCTGGAAATATCCGAAGGATCATTGAAACAGCTTGGCGTGGAGTGGCGACTCGACAATCCAACAGGCGGCAATTTTTTCAATGAAAAGGTGACTTCGGATCTGAAAGTGGGACGTATCGTCCCGTCAGAATTGCAGAATACAGCGCAGTTGGATGTTACGTTCACAAACATTTTCGAAGAGTTCAAAACCCAGCTCCAGACGCTGGTGAAGGAGAATAAAGCTAAAGTTATGTCCCGCCCGAGTGTGTTGACCCTGAATAACCGCATGGCGCAGATTAATGTGACAAAAGATATTCCGATCGCGGAGACGCAATTCGGGGACAATCAGGATATCAAAGCCGTGAATTTTAAAAATGTCAATGCCGGCATTAAGTTGAACGTTCGG
>CAJXKU010000106.1 GCA_913055945.1 uncultured Lentisphaerota bacterium
CTTTTGGCGCACGGAGCGCACCGCAGTCCGAAAGAGCGCCCCCGACACTTTATAAAGGTCGGGATCTTGCGACTTCGTCGATCAATTGCAAACTGACGCCCTGCGCTGAACTCGCTATCGCAGTTGTCAAAAACTGCTGCGTGACATTTGCAAAGGAGCGCATGATCAAGGCATCCGGCCTGTCACGAAAACCGAGGGGTGCGCTTGAGTTCTGGAGGAATAGTCGAGAAGGTACGTGGGCATGACTGGAACGGGACGTGTTTTCCGGCGGGGCGCTATAAAAAGCCCCAACCGGCTGATTTTTCTGCCGGTTGGGGTATCGTGAGAGATATGGCGTAATGATCCGTACGCCACGGGGTGTTATTGGGTGGTGAACACCTGGAACCCGCTGTAGGCTTCCATGCCGTGTTCGCCTATATCCAGTCCCTGGAGCTCTTCCTTTTCGCTGACGCGCAGGCCTGTCGTCGCTTTTACCAGCAGAAACACTCCGAGAGCTGCGACGCCGCAGAAAGCGCCTACCGCCAGCACGCCAAGTGCCTGTGTAAGAATACTGAATTGGGACGAGAATATGCCTACGGCCAGTGTTCCCCATATGCCGCACACCAGGTGAACGGAGATGGCTCCTACCGGGTCATCCACCTGAATCCGGTCGAAAGCCAGAACCGAAAATACGGCAATCACGCCTGAGATGAATCCTATCGCCACCGAAGCAGAAGTGGATACCACATCGGCGCCGGCGGTAATCCCGACAAGTCCCGCCAGACAACCGTTTAAGATCATGGTCAGGTCCGGTTTTTTCTGTACGATCCAGGTGACGCTCATTGCACCTATGATGCCGGCGGCAGCGGCCAGAGTGGTGGTGACAAACACGTAAGAGATGCCTCCCGGGTCGGCCGAAAGAACAGAGCCGCCGTTGAAACCGAACCATCCCAGCCACAACAGGAACACGCCGATGGTTACCAGCGGCATATTGTGCCCCATGATGGCTTTTGAACGCCCGTTTATATATTTGCCTATACGAGGGCCGAGGAGAATCGCCCCAAGTAAGGCGGCCCATCCGCCCACGGAGTGCACCAACGTTGAGCCGGCGAAATCGTGGAATCCCAGTGAAGCCAGCCATCCGCCGCCCCATACCCAGGAACCGGGGATAGGGTAGATGAGCATGACGTAAATGGCGCTGAAAAGGAGAAAGCCGTTAATTTTGATCCTCTCCGCTACGGCGCCTGACACAATGGTCGCCGCTGTGGCGGCAAACATCGCCTGGAAGATAAAATCACTCCAGTATGTATATGCCCCGTTTGCGTAATTCATAAGTCCGGCAGCGCCTTCCGGGGAGGAGAGACCGAGCCCTCCGAGTCCCAGGAAACCTCCCAGCATCCAGCCTTCTTCGCCCGGGTACATCAGGTTGAATCCAACGAGCGCGTAGGTCAGGATGCCGATGGCAATGATCCCGGTGTTTTTGAACAGGATGTTGACCGTGTTTTTGGCCCGGGTCAAGCCGGACTCAAGACAGGCGAATCCCAGATGCATAACGAACACCAGAAACGCCGCTACAAGAATCCAGGCATTGTTGATGACAAACATGGCGTCCTTACCGGAGGCGCTCGCTGATTCAGCCGAAGCTGATTCAGGAAAGAGCACTGCTGCGAGGAGGAGTAGCGCAACCCCCACAGGAACTGTTCGATGCGTTGTGTGTATCATATGGCACGTTTCCTTTCTGTTTTGGCGGTTAAGTTTTGAGGTTTAGCCGATAGCTTCATTGCCTGTTTCTCCCGTACGGATACGGATACATTCAGGCAGATCGAGTTTGAAGATCTTCCCGTCCCCGATCGTGTTTGTTCGGGCCCCGGCGATGATACCTTCCACCGCTGTATCGGCGAAGTCGTCATTCACGCCGATCTCTATTCGGACTTTCTTCAGCAGGTTGACTTCCACGTCAACGCCCCGATACGATTCGTGGTAGCCCATCTGCTGTCCGCACCCCATGGCATTTGTGACGGACATTTTGTAAACTTCGCGCTCGTACAACGCCTGTTTGACGGCGTTCAGGCGCTCGGGCTGGATATAAGCGATGATGAGCTTCATGATACCTCCTTTAGTGTTTCTTTTTATGGTTTCTTTGGACGTCTTAGCGTTCTCGTGCCGGCAGGGGGGGAGGTTAGCATTTGAGATGCCAACCGGAGCGAAAGAAAGAAGAGGCTGTCTGTAGGAAGTATTATAAGAAGAATAAATAAAAGTTGTTACAGCAATTTGGGTAAGGCAAGGTTCGACGCTTGCCAGAAATCAACAATAGGGCACAGGGTACAAAAATGGACTAATATGCTTTAAAAACTACGAAATTGTGTAAGAGGGTATTCGGAGGGGGCAGAAAATTCTATGGGGCAAGAAATGCGGCGCTTTGGGGGGAAGTCAGCGGAAGCGGAAATAGCAAAAGCTAAAGAAACAAAGTGGCAAAATTGGTAATTCGATATATGTTCTAAGATATTAGCGCTCTGGCAACAGGCAACAGGAACTTTTGCAATGTGGTATGCAGTTCCGGCGGTCTCCGGGATTGCAGATTAATCACGCGATATCAGGAGAAACATCTATGTGTCCGGAAAGTGTGGAGCAAGTGTTAACTCGTTATAATGACTCCCGGCGTTGCCTTGTGGAGGTACTGCAGGATATCCAGGACAGGGAAGGTTATCTGCCGGAAGAAGCAATTCGGCGTGTTGCGGAACGCTTGGATGTTCCTTTGATTGAAGTATACCGCGTGGCCAATTTTTACAAGAGTTTCACACTGAGGCCGCGCGGGAAACATGTGCTTACTGTATGTAAAGGGACAGCTTGTCATGTACGCGGAGCAGACCGATTACTGGATGAGCTCCGGGGGCAGCTCCAGATCGAATCCGGGGAAACCACGGAGGATGGACAGTTTACTGTCGAGGCTGTGAATTGTGTAGGTGCGTGTGCTTTGGGACCGGTTGTTGTGGTGGACGGAGAATATCATGGCCACATGACCCCCCACAAATTGCGCGGTCTGGTCGCGTCCCTTCAGGAATCTTAAGAGGAGGTGTTTTCGAATGAAGCGCATAAATACCGTGGAAGAATTGGAATCCCGCCGGGATACATTGTTACAGGAACAGGACAGTGATACGCTGACGGTTACGCTGTGCGGGGGCACTGGTTGCCGTGCCTCGGGTGCCGACCCGGTCATGGATGCCCTGCAGCAGCAGTTGAAAGAAAAAGGACTGCAGGACAGAGTCAGCGTTCAGGTAACAGGGTGTCATGGTTTCTGTGAACAGGGACCGATCATGGTCATTGATCCTGAAAATACGCTTTATTGTCAGGTTACTGAAAATGACGTCCCGGAGATTGTTGAGAAAACGATCGAAAACGGCGAAAAAGTGGATCGGTTGCTGTACCGCGATCCTGTGTCCGATGAAATGATCGAAAAAGAAGCTGATATTCCATTTTATAAAGCGCAGGATCGGGTTCTGTTAGGTGATAACCGTCGGCTTACGCCGGGGAATATCGATGATTATATCGCCAACGGCGGGTATGCAGCATTGGGTCAAGTGCTGAACCGCATGACACCTGAGGAGGTTATAGGAGAAATAAAGAACGCCGATCTTAGGGGGCGTGGCGGTGGCGGATTTCCCGCCGCACGCAAGTGGGAAACCTGCCGGGATACGCCCTCAGCGCATAAATACGTCATCTGTAATGCAGACGAAGGGGACCCGGGCGCTTATATGGACAGATCCATTCTGGAGGGGAATCCCCACGCGGTTATAGAAGGTATGATCATCGGTGCTTATGCTGTGGGCGCCCAATACGGATACATTTATGTGCGGAAAGAGTACCCGCTTGCTGTAAGTCATACGGAGCAGGCCGTAAAGCAGGCAAGAGAGGCGGGCGTGCTTGGAGAAAACATCCTGGGCAGCGGCTTTTCATTTGATGTGGAAATCGCGCGCGGGGCCGGCGCTTTTGTATGCGGTGAATCTACGGCCCTGATGGCTTCTGTCGAAGGCAAAGTAGGCGAGCCCCGACCGAAGGATGTGCATACCGTGGAAGCAGGGCTGTGGAATTGTCCGACCACCCTCAATAACGTTGAAACATGGGTGAATGTCCCCCATATCATGAATAAAGGTGCCAACTGGTTTGCCTCAAAGGGTAACGAAAGCAGTAAAGGCACGAAGATCTTCGCGTTGACGGGGCAGGTCAAAAATACAGGTTTGGTCGAGGTCGATATGGGGACTTCTCTGAACGACATCATATACAAAATCGGAGGAGGCCCGCACAATGGTGCGCGCATTAAGGCCGTGCAGACCGGCGGTCCGTCAGGAGGGTGCTTACCGGAGAATAAATTTGATCTGCCTGTGGACTTCGACGCCTTGACGGAAGCAGGGTCTATGGTCGGATCCGGCGGAATGGTGGTTCTGGACGAGAATACCTGTATGGTGGACGTCGCGAAGTATTTTTTAAACTTCCTGCAGGAAGAATCCTGCGGAAAATGTGTGCCCTGTCGCGTAGGGATAGGCAGGATGCTGGAGATACTGACGGACATCACGGAAGGAAACGGCAAGCCGGAGGACCTCGATGTGCTGGAGCAGTTGGCGTGGACGATTTCTGAAACTTCGCTTTGTGCACTTGGTAAAACCGCTCCCAATCCGGTGGTGTCTACGCTGATGTATTTCCGTGAAGAATATGAAAAACACATCCGTGATCACCAATGTTCAGCGGGCGTGTGCCGCAATCTGGTTGAATACCGGATCGATCCCGATCGATGCACGGGATGCGGGGCGTGTCTTAAGGCCTGTCCACACGGGGCTGTCGAGGGCGAAAAGAAACAAGTCCATACGATCAAGCAGGATCTTTGTGAGAAATGCGGTATCTGTAAAAACGTTTGTAAATTCGATGCCATCTCGGTACAATAAGGAGAGCTCTCATGGAAAAGCGAGTGAATATCACGATTGACGGCGTCCATATTCGGGCACCGGAACATACATCAGTTCTTGATACAGCGATCGAGTTCGGAATCTGTATTCCTCATCTGTGTCATTATCCGGGGGTGCCGGATATCGGCGCTTGTCGGCTCTGCATCGTCGAGAACGTCGTACGCGGTAAACCCCGTGTAACGACCTCCTGTACCCTGAAGGTTCGAGAAGGAATGGAAATTCACACGAATACTGATCGTATTCAGCAATTGCGAAAGAACGTTGCCGAGATGCTGGTGGCCGAAGCACCCAATTCAAAGGCGGTACAGGATGTGGCCGTGAGGTGTGGTGTCACCGACGTCCCTTACAAATTCCATAATGAGGAATGTGTGTTGTGTGGCCGTTGTGTGCGTGTCTGCAACGACGTATGGCAGGCTAAAGCATTAGGTTTTGTCGGCCGCGGCCGTGATCGGCATGTTGCGTTCCCGTTTGAGAAAAAACCGGATTTCTGCAAACACTGCGAGTCGTGTGTGGATCTTTGTCCGATGAACCGCACGCCTTGTCCAGGGCCGATGAAAAAAGGCGAAGAGTTTGTGTGCGGTCAGTGCGAAAGTCAGCTCTCCATGGCCGAAGACGTTGACGACAGTTGTGTCTGGTGTCGACTGGGGGATGGTTTTGGTTGCACTCGGAAGGTTCAGGCCCAGTAGAGAAAATGTTTTTCGATTTTATTTCTGTTCTTTACCCAGAAAGTAACTCCATCCGCCGACATGCGTGTTCTGCATCGTGGAAGTGAATGAGCCTGTCGAAATCGTAGAGGGTGCTGAGGGCGCGGTTAGACGTAGGAATACCGGCTTCTTCAACAGCGGCTGCGGGATTCAGTCCTCCTATGACGACCATGCCTGTACGGTTTTCGGTGATCGGTATATGTAAGAAGGACTGGTTCGCGGGGCCCATAAAAAGCATGCCGGCAAGCCCGATTTTTTCCAACTGATCCTGGAGCTGCTGTACCCGGGGTGTTGCTGCAGTGGGGACTTCCCGAAAACTTGCTCCTACATAGCCCGTATCATGCCGTGTCGCGTCCTGTACGCGAGTGAGTCCCGCTTTGATAAAAATCTCGAGAGGGTCGAGCGTTGTACCTTCGTATGCAATCAGTTCGGTAAATCGTACGGGCGTTCGCTGCTCGATCTCCAGATTTCCGCCGAAGCGGGAAATGGTGGGGATTCCCGCGGATAACAGAATGCCGTTCAGCGTAACGCTGCAGATTGTACCCAGTCCTACATGGTCGGAGGGGATTCGGCTCGTGCCGCAGGAGCTACCGGGCGGGAATATGGCCAGGTAGTTCCCCATGCCTAAGCCGGTTGCATATACTTCTCTTATTACAGGCAAGGCAGAGGAAAAATCAGAAGTCTTGATGAGCGTAATATTCAGCACGATTTGACCTCTGCCTGTATCGGGGTCAAAATCCATGCGATAAGCCCACTGATCGAGAGCCGCCTGCATGAATCCTACCCTGTCGACTGTTCGGGCCGCATGGAGTTCCTGGACACCTCGCGGCAGAATACGGCTTCCGCCTTTTCGTCCCCTTGCTGCTTCTTCAACTAAACTTTTCTCCTGCATGCTACGCAGATAATAGCGGACAGTGCGGGGAGATATATCATAACTGCGGGCCTGAAGGTTTGAGGCAATTTCAGCGCTGCTGACAGTGGAGCCGCTTTCATGCAATACCTGCATGATCGCAATTTCTTTTGTGCGATCCAAATTGGGCATAAATACGTGTTCCGTGTTTTTTTTGAAAAGTTAGACAGTACTCCCCCAAGGCTGTAAATCGAGCCGTCCGTCTTTATGCTTTCCATCATCTTACGATAATCATACAAATATACTCTACAACTAAAATGCCAGTTTTGCCATATTTATAGCAATTACAATACAGTGTCTAGAAGCTGCGAGAACTGCGAAAGCACATATGCAAAATAGTTATCGTGGGCTAGGATGAAAAGCACGGCGATGACTTTTTATCAGGCTCGCCTGTCGGCCTAAACGTCTTGACATGAGCCGCAAAACCATTATATTTTTTGGCAAACTTTAGCCACTTCCGGCAGGTAGATCAGTTGTGATTCGTAACGCATGAAACGTATCATTGCTTAGAGCTACCAGCAGATTTAAACAGGAGTAGAGAAGCAGCCCCCACCAGAGCTACCCACACTGGGTAGCAAAATCGGAGAATCTTTTATTATGTATGAAATTCTTGATAAAGAGAAGATTGCCCGCAACAGCTATCGGATGAAAATTGAGGCCCCGTATATCGCTGAAGAACGACAGCCCGGTCAGTTTGTCATCTTGTCGGTGCACGGCGAATATGGGGAAAGGATACCCCTGACGATCGTAGATTCCGATACGGATGAGGGCAGTATTACGGTTATTTTTCAGGTAGTGGGATATTCCACAGACGAACTGTCCAAATTGAATCCCGGCGATTCATTACCGGTGTTGCTTGGCCCCCTTGGCAACCCCACGCACATTGGTAAAATTGGTCACGTGGTTTGTGTAGGGGGAGGTATCGGTGTTGCTCCCCTTTACCCTATCACAAAGGCCCTGTACGAAGCGGGAAATACCATTACTGCGATACTGGGTGCACAAACGAAAGAATTGCTGATTCTTCAAAACGAGATGCAGGCCCTCAGCAGGGAAACAATTGTATGTACAGACGACGGAAGCTACGGTAGAGAAGGTGTGGTGACCGGCCCGCTGGGCGAAGTATGTGAACAACAGTCCCGGCCGGATCTTGTAGTTGCTATCGGCCCACCTGTGATGATGAAATTCTGTGCTGAAACGACGCGGCCCTACGGCATAAAGACAATGGTGTCGCTCAACACAATCATGGTGGATGGAACAGGTATGTGCGGCGGTTGTCGCGTAAACGTAGGGGGCGAAACGAAGTTTGTCTGTGTAGACGGTCCGGAATTCGACGGGCACGAAGGGGCATTCGATGAAATGATCAACCGATTGAGTGCCTACACCGAGAAGGAAAAACAGACTCACGAAGAAAAGCCGCACTCCGGTTGTTGTTTGGAAGGTGAACGCCGGTAACAAGTGACTGTTGTTGCAGGCGGGCTTGGCAAATGCAATCTCAGAAACGGCCAGGACGGTGTTCAGGGAAAGCGTTCCTCTCGAAAGTAGGGGGTGTTTCCATAGGCTGTATCTTACTTGCCTCCGTTCTGCGATTACGTATTTAACGATATATGGAGAAATCCCCTCGGATGCTGCCGGCGTAGGGTAGCGAGATCCGCCGAAAACCGTTCGGGTGTAGACAGACGATCGATCATTAAGAGGCCATAAGACTGAACTCTTGAAAACCCACATTGTCGTAGAAACAGGAAACGCAACGAAATAAAATTGAGGAACAAAAAATGCATACGTCCCCTGAAGAACTGGAGAACAACGCGAAAAAAGTCCTTTCGGAGGTAGAGAACAGGGATAAGCCCTTAACAGCCAAAGAACGGCGGGATATTCCTGCCCAGGAGATGCCTCAGCAGCCTCCTGAGGAACGAGTTCAAAACATTCAGGAAGTTCCTCTCGGCTACAGCGACGCTCAGGCGCGAGTGGAGGCGATGCGTTGCCTGCAGTGCAAGAATAAACCTTGTGTGGAAGGATGTCCGGTAGGCATCGACATACCGGGATTTGTGAAGGCGATTGCGGACGGTGATTACGGGGAAGCGGTTCGGATTATTAAGCGCAACAGTCTGTTGCCTGCCATCTGCGGGCGTGTTTGTCCGCAGGAAACGCAGTGTCAGCTCACCTGTACGTTGGGGAAGGCATTAGGCGATGTCCGCGAATCTGTGTCTATCGGTCGGCTGGAACGATTTGTCGCGGACTGGGAGAGAGAAACAGGAAGGATTGAAGTTCCGGAAATTAAGCCGGCTACAGGCAAAAAAGTGGGCGTGATCGGAAGCGGTCCGGCCGGACTTGTGGCTGCCGCCGACTTGCGGCGTGAAGGGCATGATGTGACCATCTTCGAGGCGTTTCACAAATTCGGCGGAGTGATGATGTACGGCATTCCCGAGTTCAGGCTGCCCAAGAAGATTGTGGAGATGGAGATCGACACGTTGCGGAAGATGGGGGTTGACCTGCAGCCGAACTTTCTCGTTGGAAAGACGCGAAAACTGAAAGACCTGATTGAAAAAGACGGATACGATGCGTTGTTTGTGGGCAGTGGCGCCGGACTGCCTCGCTTTATGGGCATTGAAGGTGAAAACCTCGTGGGCGTGTTTTCTGCTAACGAATTTCTGACCCGCGCAAACCTCATGCGTGCCTATGAGGAGGAGGCGGCCACACCGATCATCTCCGCAAAACGGGCGGCCGTACTCGGCGGTGGCAATGTGGCCATGGATGCAGCGCGAACGGCTTTAAGACTGGGCGCGGAAGAAGTGCATTTGTTGTACCGGCGAACAAGAGAAGAAATGCCCGCCCGTATCGAGGAGATTGAGCATGCCGAAGAAGAAGGTGTACAACTCCATACGCTTACCAACGCCAAGCGCTTCATAGGCGGCGAGGATGGCCGTGTATCCACAGTGGAGTGCCTGGAGTATGAACTCGGCGAACCCGATGATTCCGGGCGTCGACGTCCGGTGGCGATCGAGGGTAGCGAGTTTACGCTTCCGTTTGATACGGTCATTGTGGCTATCGGTAATTCCTCGAATCCGCTTATCAAGCGGACGACCCCGGAGATCGAGACCGACAAATGGAATGCCATTCAAGTGGACGAATCCGGAAAAACCAGCATGGACCGAGTGTATGCGGGTGGCGATATCGTGCTCGGGGCTGCAACTGTGATAGAGGCTATGGGTGAAGGCAGACGCTGTGCGGCCAGCATCAATGAAAGGCTTGCTCAAGAAACCGTCGAGGTAAAACAATAAAGCATACAGAACGCAGGCGGCACTCGTATGAGACCACTGCGTGGAGCCAGTATTTACCGACAATGCCGCAGTTGGTCTCTTGTTGGGGGTGTCCGACGGTTACGTGGGCGGACAGGCTCGTATGAGAGAACTGCGTTCAGGAACTGCGTTCAGCGTGTCAAACTGCGTTTAGCATGTCGTCAATATCCAGGATGTATTTGTTAGGCTGGACGCAGTCCCTCCATGCAGTGGCTCCATGCAATGGCTGCACGCAGTGCCTCGTATGAGACAATTGCATTGAGCCGTTCTTTACGGGCAATACCCCGATTTGTCTCTTGTTCGGGGGTCCGGACTTTGTCCGGCGGACAGGCTCGTATGAGACTCGCCGGGTAAAAATCCGGCTGAAGCCGGAACTACAAGCAGGTG
>CAJXKU010000107.1 GCA_913055945.1 uncultured Lentisphaerota bacterium
AAGCCGCCTTCTGGAGATGCGCTCGGCCTCGAGCGCAATATGTGGCGGAGGCCCGCCACATCCCCAGAATGTTACTCAAGATCATGCGTTGCCACGTTGAGTCTCATATGAGTATGGCCGCCGGTCAAAGTCCAGACACCCCGAACAAGAGACTAATCGGGGTATTGCCCGTAAAGAACGGCTCAATGCAATTGTTTCATACGAGGGGCTCGTTATCGACATTTTGACCGCAAAGTGAGCCGTTAATCTTATCCGCCTATACAGGCGATTAGTGTGCTTAGTGGTACTCACCTTGTCCCATGCTATTTTACGAACTGGAGAAAACAGTGAACAGAACAAGCCGGTAAGTACGCGGCATACGTGATGTTCGTTATTAAAACTTAGAGATTGGTTTTGCAGCATATGGCAGCACAACAGAATTCGGACCGAGGGGTGATGGATAAGTTGGTATCGCTGTGTAAGCGGCGGGGCTTTATTTTTCAGAGTTCAGAGCTTTACGGCGGTATCAACGGCTTTTGGGATTACGGCCCGTATGGCGTAGCAATGCGCCGGGCGGTGGAACAGCTCTGGTGGCAGGAGATGGTTGATAGTCGTCGGAATGTCGTCGGATTGGACGCCACTGTGATCTGCCATCCGGAAATCTGGCGGGCTTCAGGCCACCTCGAGCAATTCGCCGATATGATGACGGACTGCCGGGAATGCAAGAAACGCTATCGGGTAGATCAACTGGAGGATCCGACCACATGCCCCGAGTGCGGAAGTAATGATTTAACCGAGGGTCGCGAATTCAATCTGATGATGAAAACCTTTGTGGGCCCGGTGTTCGACGAAGAGCACGCGGCGTATCTGCGCGCGGAAACCTGTCAGCCGATATTCACAGACTACAATCAGGTCCGGATCTCGTCGCGTCAGAAGATTCCGTTCGGGATTGCCCAAGTCGGCAAAGCCTTCCGTAACGAAATCACACCCCGCCGTTTTACGTTCCGTTCCCGGGAATTTGTGCAGATGGAGATGGAGTTTTTCTGCCGGGGGAATGAAGCGATGGACTGGTATAACTACTGGCACGAAGAACGGTTTAAGTTCCACAGGGATCAACTGGGTTTTGACGAGAATGTGCTGCGGGTTGAGCCTCACGACGAGCTGCCGCATTATGCGCAGGCCGCGGCAGATATCGAATACGCCTTCCCGTTCGGATGGGGCGAGCTTGAAGGTATCCACAATCGGGGAACCTGGGACTTGACCCGCCACCAGGAATACAGCGGGGAGGATTTGCAGTACGTCGATCACGACACGCAGGAAAGGTTCACCCCCAGCGTGGTGGAAACCTCCTGCGGGCTGGACCGCCTGTTTTTAGCTCTGCTTTGCGATGCTTACACCGAAGACTACGCGGAGACGCAGAAAGAAGGCCGGGAACAGGAACAGCGCGTTGTTCTACGCATCACCCCGCGTATCGCGCCTGTTCAGGTGGCGGTCCTTCCTCTTTCGCGTCGTCTTGCCGATAACACCGAAGGCATTTACGAGGATCTCAAACGACAGTTCCGCACAGAGTTCGACGTAACCGGCAGCATCGGCAAACGCTACCGAAGGCAGGATGAAATAGGCACGCCGTTCTGTGTGACGTTTGATTTTGATTCACTGGAAGATCAGGCGGTGACAGTGCGTGATCGGGATACCATGACGCAGGAGCGCGTCGGTGTTGATCAACTCAAGTCTTACCTGGCCGGTAAGGTGTACGGTTAAAACAAATGATAATATCCAAAGGAAATCTCAAATGAATCGTTGCCACCACAAATGGCTGTACCTGATCGTGTGTTTGGTTCTGGGTGTAAACCTGCTGATTGGACTGCGCGTTTACTCAAAAGAAGCGGGAGACAAGCAGGGCAAAAGTAATGCCTT
Organism: uncultured Lentisphaerota bacterium; assembly: GCA_913055945.1. Lineage (GTDB taxonomy): Bacteria > Verrucomicrobiota > Lentisphaeria > Oligosphaerales > CAJXKU01 > CAJXKU01. The sequence continues at coordinate 1,897 of CAJXKU010000107.1, forward strand.
CGAGCAGGTTAGCGTGCTCATGCGGGTGCTGCATCTGATCCAGGAGGAATATGTGGACCCTGGGGAAACCGACACCGAGGGACTTATCACAGACGCCATCCATGGCATGGTGGACGGTTTGGATCCATTCAGCTCTTACCTGCCGCCGAAGCAGTATAAGCAGTTGAAGGAGAATACGACAGGTGAGTTCGGCGGCATCGGTATTGTTGTTACGATGCGTGAAGGCGTAATCACTGTAGTGACACCGATCGAAGGCACGCCGGGAAGTGAAGCGGGCATTCAGGCGGGGGATAAAATCGTGGAAATCGAAGGTAAGGATGTCCGCGATACCAAGCTGAACAAGGCTGTGGAGCTGATGAAGGGCAAACCCGGCACGGAGGTCAATATAACGCTTGTTCGAAAAGACCGGGAGAAGCCTCTGGAGTTAACCATCGAACGGGCGATCATTGAAGTTCCTACTGTCAAGGATATGAGCGTGCTTGAGAACGATATCGGTTACTTGCGGATCACGCAGTTCAACGAAAACACCGCCGGTAAGCTGAAAAAGGAGCTTAACAAGTTGAAGTCGAAAGGATTAGAAGGCATTATCATTGATGTCCGAAATAATCCCGGGGGAGTGTTGAAATCCGCGGTCACCTGTGCGGATTATTTCCTGCCGCCCAATAAACTGATTGTTTCCGTAAAAGGGCGCAAAGACGAACCGGAAGAGACATACCACAGCTCACAGCCGGACAAGATGAGCGGGATCCCGGTGTCAATCCTTGTAAACAACGGCACGGCCAGCGCAGCGGAAATTCTTGCAGGATGTCTGAAGGATCACAATCGGGCTGTTCTGGTGGGGGCAAAGACCTTTGGTAAAGGGAGCGTGCAGAACATCATCCGTCTGTCCGACAAGAGTGCGCTTCGCCTTACCACCGCAAAGTATCATACCCCCAGTGATCTTCAGATTCACAACAACGGTATCGAGCCGGAAATAAAAATGGAATTAACTGAAGAAGAAAAGAAAGAGTTGTATAAATTCCAACGGAAAATCGCGCCGGAAGAGGGGGATGAAAGGGAAGAAGGTGAAATGTTTCTCGACCCGCAGCTGAAGCGGGCGCTGGAGTTGCTGCAGAATTATGGCGCCCTGCACCAGGGAGAAAAAGACGCCGAAGAAGATAAGCAGGAGCAGAACAAGAAGACCGCGCCCGAGGAGGGGGAGGAAGAATAAGGCTGGATACGCCGTACAGGCTCCACACCTGCCGACCGGCCGAAATATTGCGCCCGGACGCAGTTGAAGTTTCGACCTTTGGACAGCGTTTTTCGTGTCAACCCCGTAGCCAGTGGTTGCAGAGAAGTCGACGAATCCTGGACGCTGGCAGAGCTCAATTTTCGCGGATTAAGTACCCGATTTATGTATATTCTCGGTATAGAGTCAAGTTGTGACGAAACCGCGGCTGCAGTGGTGGCTGACGGTCGGGATATCTGTTCAAGCGTAATTTCTTCACAGATCAAACGACATGCCGCTTACGGCGGTGTGGTTCCGGAGCTTGCGGCGCGTGAGCATCTGCGGAACATAGAACCGATTATGGAGCAGGCCCTCAGCGAAGCCGGGGTCGGCCCTGAAGACCTGCATGGCGTGGCCGTTACATACACGCCGGGGTTGATTCCGGCGCTTCTCGTGGGGACGTCCTTCGCCAAAGGCTTTGCAGAACGTCGGGGGTTGCCGTTGCTGGGCGTCAACCATATTGTGGCCCATCTTTATGCGGGCATGATGGACCAGCCCGATTGTTTGGCGGATGAAGGGGCTTTTCCGGTGATCGGCCTGGTTGTTTCCGGCGGCCACACGCTGTTGACGGCCGTGGACGGGCGGGGAGAGATAACTTTGCTGGGGCAGACACTGGATGACGCCGCCGGGGAAGCCTTTGACAAGGCGGCGAAAATATTGGCGTTAGGCTATCCCGGTGGACCGCTTATCGATCAGCTGGCGGCAGAGGGCAACCCGGAGGCGTTTGACTTCCCGCGAGGTCTTGTGAAAAAAAGAGGGGGAAATCCTTCGAAACGGCAACGCCACCAATTCAACTTTAGCTTCAGTGGATTAAAAACGGCCCTGTACTATCAGGTCAAAGATCGGGAGGACTTGTCAGATACGGCAACGAAAGATATTATCGCCAGCTACCAGGAAGCGGTCGTTGATACCCTGGTGCACAAGACGGCCGCCGCCGTCCGGGCGTACCAGGCGCCTACCGTGATTGTTTCGGGGGGTGTTGCATGCAATTCGCGGTTGCGTCAGAAGTTACAGACGCTGCGCGAGGAGACGGATACGAAAAACATCGTGATTACAGCTCCGGCCCTTTGTACGGATAACGCGGCCATGGTGGCCGGATACGGCTGTGAGCTTTATAAGCTCGGCCAGTTCTCCGATTTGCGTCTGCAGGCCGGCCCTACATTTGATCTGCCGCCGGAGACACGGCTGTTTCAGGCATAAAAATACGATATACGTTTTGTCGCTGGGCGATTCGCACGAAGTATGAACGGAGAGCGTCATGGACACTTGGGTGTACCGAATAGTGAGTTTTGGCGGTTTGCTGGTGATGATGGGGGTGGCCTGGCTCCTGTCCGAGCAGCGCAAAAGTGTTCGGCCGCGCCCTGTATTCGTGGGACTGGGGTTACAGTTTCTGATTGCCGTTTTCGTGCTTAAAACCGGACCTGGCCGAGCCGTATTTGAAGGCGTTCAAGCCGTGTTCGAGAAGCTGATCTCGTTCAGCGACAAGGGAGCAGAGTTTCTCTTCGGTAAATTGACAACGGACCCCGGTCTGGGGGCCACAGTGGCGTTTCAGGTTCTTCCCATTGTCATCTTCGTGTCAGCGCTTTCAGCAATCCTGTACCATTTCAGGCTCATTCAGTTCATTGTGCGGGGAGTCGCCAGGGTCATGCAGCGCACCATGCGAGTATCCGGGGCGGAATCCCTCGGAGCGGCTCTGTTTGTGTTTCTCGGCATTGAGAGTGTAACAGCCATAGGCAAGTACGTGCAACGTATGACGCGATCCGAACTGTTCCTTCTCATGACGGCGTTCATGTCCACAATTGCGAGCTCGGTCATGGGTGCGTATGTCGCATTCGGAGCGGAGGCGGGACATCTGCTGGCCGCCTCGCTTATGAGCGCGCCTGCGGCGGTGGTCGTGGCGAAAATCATGGTTCCGGAAACCGGGACGCCGGATACAGCCGGACACGTCGACTTTGAGCCTGAAGTAAAGACCTGCAACGCCATAGATGCGGCCGCATCAGGTGCCTCTGACGGGGCACGGCTTGCGTTCAATATCGGTGCAATGCTGATCGCCTTTGTCGGCCTGGTTGCGATGGCCAACTTCGTACTTGACGCCACCGTCGGCAAATCGCTGGACACGCTTCTGGGATACGGTTTTTTCCCTTTTGCTATAGCCATGGGCGTGCCGTTGCAGGATGCGGTCCAGGTGGGGCAGTTGCTGGGGACGAAGACGGTGCTCAATGAATTTCTGGCTTACCAGCAGCTGCAGGGGGTGATTGAGAATAACGCGTTATCACCTCGCTCTATAACAATCAGCACCTACGCTCTGTGCGGCTTTGCCAATTTCGGCAGTGTCGCGATTCTGCTTGGCGGCCTGCGGGGTGTGGCTCCGGCGAGAGCGGGTGAAGTGGCCGGACTGGGCCTTAAGGCCCTGGTGGCCGGCACACTCGCCGCCTTTATGACAGCCTGTTGGGCCGGCGTCCTTGTGTGATATTGTAATGGCGTGTGAAGTTACGGGGTTGAGTAAGAACGGGCAGCAATAAACGCAGACGGTCACGTAACGATACTTTCATAGATTTCGCGACGAGTAAAAGCCTTAACCGAAATTCCTGAAAAGAATCCTTAGCCTGCGATCGGGTCAAACGGACAGACAGAGGGTATAGTGTAATGGGTCTTAAACTTGGAAAGTGAGAAAAAAAGCTGCAGCGTATTATGAGCAAGAGAATTCTGTTAGTTGTTCCGCGAAATGACCGTGCGTTTTCCGGTAATGTCCGGAATGGTAAATGCGGCATGGCAAATTTAAGTCTTACCACTGTGGCAAGCCGGGTGCCCGACGACTGGGAAGTCGTGTATCATGACGCTCGGGTGTCGGAAGTGGATTTCGATTCGGACGTGGATGTCGTGGGGATTACCGCAATGACGGTTCAGGCAACTGATGCGTACCGCATCGCTGACGGATTCGCAGAAAAGGGAACGCCTGTTCTCATGGGTGGCATGCATCCTACAGCCTTACCCGATGAAGCGCTGGAACACGCCGATGCAGTGGTTGCCGGAGAAGGTGAACACGTGATCGAGACGGCGCTGCGTGATCTGGAAAAAGGGCAGATGAAAGGCGTCTACCGGGCTGAAACTTTGTGCGAAATGAAAAACATGCCGACACCCCGGCGGGATTTACTTGATCGCGATATGTATGTCACCGGCTATTACACCATCCAGGCAACACGGGGTTGTCCCTATGACTGTAAGTACTGTGCTGTTACCGGTGTTTTCGGTCGAGAATTCCGGATGCGACCGGTGGAGGAAGTAGTTGATGAGATCAGCACCTTTGACGGCAGACATTTTTTCTTCGTGGACGATAACATCTGTGGAAAGCCGGCGTATGCCAAAGAATTATTCAGTAAACTGATTCCTTTGCGAAAAACATGGGGTGGGCAAACTTCCATCAACTTTGCCGATGATGAGGAATTGCTCGATCTGTACGCCCGAAGCGGGGGAAAATACGCGTTCATCGGCCTGGAGACGATCTCTGAAGAAGGTCTGAAGAACCTCAACAAAAGTTGGAGTAAGTTCGGTCAGTACAAGGAGTGGATCCGGAAAATTCATAAAGCCGGCATCAATGTCCTCGGCAGTTTTATTGTAGGGTTGGACACGGATGACAGCGGGGTTTTTGACCGGATGCTGAAATTCTGCGACGAAGCCGGCGTGGATGCAGCCCAGTTCCATATCCTTACACCCTTGCCCGGGACGCGTCTCTTTGAGGAGATGGAAAGTACCGGGCGGCTGCTGCATCGGGATTGGGAGAAGTTTCACACAGGCGAATGCGTGATTCAGCCCGCAAACATGACCGCAGAAGAGCTGGAGGCTGGTTTTTATCGCCTGAACAGAGAATTTTACTCGATACCGCGGGTCCTCCGAAGGACGTTCAGTCGTCCGCGCGGTATCCTCTGTCGCGCATCAATGAACCTGGGCTACAGAAACCGGGCCCTCCGAATGCCACAAAACCAATAGCGACCGGGTGACATCTTCCTGTAACGGATCTTGCGCGGCCATGCAGTCATAAACTCCGGAACTGAAGAGGGGGAGGGATACTTATGAGATTGATCTGGTCCCTAATTTTCTTAGTTTGCGTTTTAAGTATTTGCAGAATAATGTAACGATGGTATGGCCAAGGTCACTATGTTCATAGGTGATTCAACGCATCGTCTCTTCTTTGGCCAAAGATAAAACAAATTAAAGAACTCAGACCGTTGCCTCCACGCTGCTCAACGCAACTGTTCGATCCAGTCATGCTGTAGACGCAACGTCAACAGATGCTGGTCAGCGGTAACCAAGGTCAGACCTCTTGCTTCAGCTAAACTTAAATATGTAGCGTCGTAAGCCGATAGCTGATGCTGTACAGCAAGCTCAAAGATCCTCGCATGGCCAATTCGCTGCGCGTGTACCGTTTCTAAAGGAATTTCTTCTAAGAAATAAAAAGCTTTCCTTGCCTCCTGTAACGACATACGCTCGCGCATTACGCACGTGCGCAAAAGATTGAGGTTTTCGTGCCACCATAAATCAGGGACGATCAAGCTGACTTCTTCTCTCAGAACTCTATCCAGCAATTTTTCGGCGGCGTTCGAACGTTCGTCCCGCACGTACCAAGCCCCGCACACACTGCAATCCGCTACGATTTGCTTCGTCATCTTTCGCGTCCTTGTTCTCTCAAGTCCTCCAGGGATGATTGCCCTTCCTGGGGCGGGGACTGAGACATTCTGATCTCGCGGAACGTATTTCGTACTTTTTCAGCACGATTTCTGATAAGCTCATCTGCCTTTTCCTGATAGGGTTCAAGGAATGCAATGTTTTTGCCACGTTTCTGGAGGATGATGGGTTCCTGATTCTGCTTTACTTCTTCCAGTAATTGAGAGAAATGCGTCTTTGCTTCGAATGCGCCCACATACTTCATAATACCACCTGCTGTCATCTGCGAGATTCAACCAGTTTTTCTGTCTGGTTTAATTTACTATAATCTCGAATACTTCGAAAGCAAACGAGTGATAGCAAAAGGAACAGAATCTTCTTATGGCAACTGACTCATTCATACGTCATATACTGTAATGATTGGAATATACATCACATTTATACATCACGGAGGTTTCGTATGATTCGGACACAGTTATATATCACTGACGAGGAAAAAACGAAGCTGCGTATGCTTGCCAGACATTCGGGGCGTAAGCAAAGCGAGTTAATTCGCAGCGCTATTGACGAGTTTCTTGCGCATAATTCTGCTTCCCCCAGGCGAGATGCACTGCGGAAGTGCCGTGGAATGTGGAAGCATCGGAAGCCGGAGGAGTTTCGAACTATCCGGGGCGAGATTGAAGCGAGGTTGACACCGTGAGCGGCGTCCTGTTGGATACTAATGTTCTCATTGACTACTTGAGGGATATCCCTGAGGCGGTGAAATACCTTGAAACCAGCCCCGGTAAATTGAGCATATCTGCGCTTTCTGTGGCGGAATTGCAGGCAGGTGCAAGAGACGAAATAGAACGACAAAATCTCTGCGAATTCACGGCGGCCTTTGACGTCATTCCTGCCGAAACAACCATATGTGAGATGGGAGGAGATTTTCGGACCAGGTATGGACCCAGCCATGGGATTGACCTGATCGATGGTGTCATTGCGGCAACCTCTGTTGCTTGCGAGATTCCGCTTGTTACCCTGAACAAAAACCATTTTCCCATGCTTGAAAACATTATTATTCCCTATAAAAGGCACACTTAAGGAGATGAGGGTTTTATAAAGAAATAAAAAGTCAAAATTCCCGATTCCCCTGGCGTTTAAAAGCAACTTTGAAATATATAATGTTGTGACCATCGAATGAAACTGGCGACACACCCAGTAGTCTGATCAAGGGGGTGTGCCAGAACGTGTTAAATTTTGCGGCGATCTCTGATACCATAATTTCAGCAGAGGTTCTGTTTATACAGAATTCAGGTTAGGGAGCTTATGCACAACATCCCGGCGTTTAGCGACAAGTCTCCTGTTGCAATAATTTTCCCACATCAATTCTGCTGAGAAAGTTTCTCTCCGGGTGAGGGGCGGAGACGGGATATCTTTGGGGTTTGCCTTATTCCTCAAAAAGCAGATCTCCCCAGACTCGTTGTTCAAGCTCTTTTCTGGCAGCAACTGCTTCGTTAAAGTCCTTGTACCTCCCTCCGTCAAAGACTTTATAATCCCGTTTGACTTGTACGACCCACTTCTGCAGTCTGGTGTTCCAGCTTACCCCCCGTACGCCTGAAGAGTTGTTTTTGTTCAGTTTACGATAAATGGAACTCTGCTGGCGGACGCCCTTCCGGAGATTGCTTTTCCGAAAATCCAATATGTCGTGGTTAAGGTGAATAACCGTTTCATCCTCAGCCGGGTTCATGAGGAAACGATTTAGCGTCATTTTGAGTTTCCCGCACCACACATTGTTCGGGTGTGAATAGCTCCAGGGGTACGCCCCGACGCTATCCGCATCCTCTGAATCGATAATTGCTTCACAAACGACCTCCTGCGAGCGATTACGGAGCAGGAGGCGTGCATACTCGCCCTCGACAACAATCTCATTTCCGTCGTACGGGGTACGCGGAAGGATGCGTCCATGGGTTCGGTATTGTCCGGCATGCCTGATGCAATAGTTTCCGGAGTGCCGAGGTTTATTGCACCCCGGAACCGAACATGTTTCACGGGCTAACCGCTGGTGATACTCACGTTGCTGCTGTTTTTGGCACTCACGGCAATAAGGACGTCGCCCGTCACGCTTTTGTGAATGCCGATTGAATGCAGTGAGAGACTTCTCAACACCGCAACGCGTACAACGCTTTTTCCGATTCGCATTTGAATCGTTCAGATCTGCGTAGGCATTCGTTGGTTTTGCAGTTTTACCATCACGCGTTGCCCCGGAAGAATTCCGCTTCCTGCTTTTCGCCGGAGCCCACTCAAACCCTATTGAGTCCAGCATTGCGATCTCCTGTTCAGAAGCTTCCCCCTTTTTCCGCAACTCTCGCTGCCTGCCTACCCAATTC
>CAJXKU010000108.1 GCA_913055945.1 uncultured Lentisphaerota bacterium
GAGCCGCAGAGTCGCGGAGAATGTTAAGAAAAACTATAAAGAACCGCTAATCAGGCTAATAGACACGAATAATATCAGCAGAAGATCAAACGAACCACTACTGATTAATGTGGCCGTAATGCATGGATTCTGCATGCCGTTATTGCAGTAAGCCGTAAGCGGTAATCCGTCAACCGTGCGCTGGCCAAAGTTCACAATCCGTGCACCGTAAGCCATAACACTTCACAACTCACAGCACACAACCACACACAGCTCACAATTCACGACGCACTTCAACATTCAATATTCAAATTTCGGGCTCCCAGAACCAAGTGCCGAGTGCCCAGAGCCCAGAGCCCAGAACCCAGCACCCACGAAGCACGCAGAACGAAACACAAACACCCTTAGCCGGCGAAATTGCCCCAAAAACACGCTCTAATGACCTGTTTCAAAAACTTGTGTTTCTGTATATACTTCCTGAACAACGCTGAGTGTCCTTATAAAGGGGGTCGCCCCGGGTGAATACTCGGTCGGGTCTCCGAGTTGACTCGAGGGTACACAGCGCTACATTAGATGTTGAATGTAGAGAGACCCGATTTCGAAAGACTTGAAAGCTGTCAGTAGGAGTCTGAAACAATGAAAAGCATAGTTATACGCATAGAAGAAGATGAAAAGGCAAATGACCTTATACGCTTTCTTAAGGATATCAACTACATCGATGTCGAAGAAGAAAACGATTTGTCCATAAATCATGAAACGGATTTCGAGTCCCTGGGTCGACTTGCTGGTTTATGGCGTGGCCGGGATATAACTTTATCAGACCTCCGAAAAGGAGCTTGGGCAAATCGAGGAGTCAAAGATGACACTGCTTGATACGGATGTGCTGATTGAGGTACTTAAAGGCCGTGATAAGATACTTCAGAAGATACGGGGCTTTGATCAATGTGTGGTTTCAGCCGTGTCCGGGATGGAATTGATTTTGGCGCCAGAGATAAGACAGAGGTGCAGGAAATTGAAACGGCGTTGACGGAACTGACTTTTTACTACATTACGGAAACCATCTCCGAGAAGGCCCTCTCTCTTATGAAGGATTACAGTAAGAGCCACGGCCTTGCCGTCCCTGATGCATTGATTGCTGCCACGGCAATTTCGGAAGGTCTCTATCTTTATACGTTAAATGTCAAGGATTTTCGATTCATACACGGAGTTTCTCTGGTTGGTGAAGACTAAGACCGTGAAGTTCTTATTCGTAGAAGAAGATATGGGCGTGGGTACTTCAAAATTCAGAATTCAACATTCATCATTCAAGATTTGTCCCGTAGTCTGTCGTCCCGTGGTCCTGTGGTCCATTCTGTTTGGTTCTCTTGGCGGCTTCGCGCCTTTGCGGGAGCTAATAATGCAGAACGCTTTTTTCAGGTTTTCCGGAGCAGTGTTGATTAGTGTGAATCACCGGTTAAGACAACAACTCACAACTACACACCCACAGATCACAGTTCACAGCTTACTGTTCACAAGCCGTCTCCGTTCCCATCCATCCACCCACACCCACACCCACACCCACACCCACACCTACACCTACACATACACCTACACATACACATACACATACACATACACATACACAGACACATAGATTTAAACAACACAGTTTACAGCCCACAACTCACTATTCACAATCTACGACTCACGGCTGGCGATTAACCTAACTTTCAACATTCCACGTTCTACATCCCACATCCCACATCCCACATCCCACATTTCACAGCATACAGCTCACAGTAAACAGTCACATACACAGCACACCGCGCACTGCCACATGCACAGCTTCCAGTTCACGGTTAACAGTTCAAGCTCCTCCATTCAACGAAACCACAGGACAACTGGACAATTTTGAATTTGCATCTCAGAAACAATTTTTCCAATGTTATCGTGTATTTCATGCTATGTTATAGACGATTGCAGAATTATCCCTGCGACGAGGGCTACGGGATAATACGCGACAATTGGATGAATAACTGAGCCGTACGCAAAGCACAGCAATCCGGAGTAAAAGACCCGGGGCGTTCCTGAAAAGTAATACGTTAGGTGGACCATGAGTGAGAACAACAGAGATGTTCGGTGGTTGCAACGCCTTAGAAACTACCGCAAAGCGCTTGGTCAATTGAAGAAATTTGTCGTGAAGGAAGAACTTTCGGAACTTGAGGAACAAGGACTGATTAAAGCCTTCGAATATACTTACGAATTGGCTTGGAACACACTGAAGGACTTCTTAGAATATCAGGGATATGTGGAGATATACGGTTCCAGAGACACGATTCGAAAAGCGTACGAAGTAAAACTGATTTCCGACGGAGAAACGTGGATGGATATGCTGGCCAGCCGGAACCGCACGTCCCACACGTATAACGAAGATGTCGCGGAACAAATCTGTCGGGCGGTTAAGGATGAGTATTACTCACTTTTTTGCGAACTTGAACAGAAGTTGAGTCGGTTGGAAGCAGATCTGCAATAGAATGGGGGGAGAATGATAGGTGGACTGAAACAACACCAGATAGATCGTATTTGTGCTGTTCTATCGCATCACCCTGAGGTTGAAGAAGCGATCCTGTACGGCAGCCGAGTGAAAAATTGTTTTAAGAATGGATCGGATGTGGATTTGGCTTTAAAAGGGGGAAGTCTGGATTTGAAAATCCTCAACAAGATCAGTGTCGAACTGGACGATTTACTTTTACCTTACAATATTGATCTTTCCCTCTACGATGCCGTAAAAGAACCTGAGCTGCGTAATCATATCGATCGCGTAGGGGTAATAGTGTATCAAAAAAGCGCTGCATCCCTAAACGCTTGATTTTGGAAGGGGGCAACCCAGCCCCCCCCACGATGAAGAACCCAGAAGCAAGCAAATGCAATGCTCCCGCAAGTGAAGTTTATCCCGATTCTGCCTTAAAAGGGAGATATCGGGACAGAGGGGGGTGAGCTGTGAACTGTGAACCGTGAGCTGTGAGCTGGGTTGTTGAGTTGTTGTGTTGGGGGCCACCTGAACGGGGAGCTGTAAATCGTGGAACGTGTGACGTGGGACGTGGGATGGTGCTGGATTCCGGCGGGGGCAGTAAATTTTCAAATGTTGAATGTTGAAGTCGTTACACCACACTGCACCGAGACGCTTAAAGCGGTGTAAGTGTTGGCAGACACTCTGTAGTTCTGTAGTCTGCGGTCCCATCGTCCCGTGGTCCTGTGGTCCATTCTGTTTGGTTCTCTTGGCGGCTTCGTCCCGATCACTTGTTTGAGAACCAGAATCGGGATAAACTTTTTGGCGGGAGCTAATACGTGCAGAATGCTCTGTGGCCTTTTCTGGCTTCGTGTTCTTCGCGGCCTTTGTGGTTAGCCAAATTTGGATGAATCCCTAACAACTCCCCGTCACCTACACCTACACAGACACCTACACAGACACCTACACAGACACAGACACCTACACAGACACAGTACCCAGCTCACACATTCGCGTAATTCGCGGTTGCCTGAAGACGCTGGCATTATCTGGATTATCGTGTCGATTACGCGATGTTTTTGTGGTCCACCATTCTTAGGCCGGCTTGACCATAACGGAACTGAGTAGTATATAGTAACAAAGGAGCAGGTGGCTTATTGTTTTAGGTGAACCTCTCGATATAGAGAATAGCCCTTAGTATTTTAAGGATGGTATACAGATGAACGAAGATGTACGTTGGAAACAGCGGGTGGATGAAAATGATAAAAGACAGAGCTGTCACCTCGCATACGTATAACGAAGAGACTGCGGAATTCATACTTACTGACGTGTGCGAATTATATGTCACGGAATTCCGGCAACTTCAGGAATGCCTCGAGCGCTTGGAGGGGGAGGATTAAGGTTGAGGTTTGGGCTGAAAGAATCTACGATTGAAGCGATATGTTTTGTCCTTGCTGAATATCCGGCCGTGGAAAAAGCTTTTATTTACGGTTCGCGAGCAATGGGCTCTTTCAAAAGAGGGTCCGATATCGATCTCGTGCTGGTCGGTCCGGATCTTACGCGGGATGAAATCCAGCGTATAGAAATTGAACTGGATGATCTGATGCTGCCGTATATGTTTGACATCGCCGATTATCGTTGGATTTCCAACGCTGATTTGGTTGATCATATCGAAAGGGTGGGAAAAACGTTTTATACAAGGACTCGGGCAAAAGCGGCCAGTTTTGACCGTAGCGACCAAAAACTTGCTTAAGTTGATTTCCGCCGCCCGCCCGGCTTACACGGATACAATCGACGCTAACGAAGCAGATGCAATCACAAAATTAACCCTTTAAGGTAGAAAAACCAAACAACTAACGTTTCACCCAATGGGTGAAACGTTCTGATGAAACAATACCTTATAAACCAATAAATTATACACCCTTTGGTTTTTCTGCTGCGGATTTTAGGGTAAACGCATTTGGAAATACACCACCCTAGGGAGTGCCTCTTCTCGCTATCCGGGAAAAACCTGGCGCCGGGTGTTCTGCCGCGGCACAGAGATCCGGTTTACGTATCCCACTCGGGCGAAAAAGGTGGGTTGATAAGCCTTTGGCCACGCTCGAGTTGGAGGATCTGATCCATGTCCTGAAAATCCAGCCGAAAATCAAAACTGTGAAGATTGGCAAGAATGTGATCGGGCTTGGACGAACGGACCACAGCTCCTACACCCGGTTGCTGCGTAAGCCATCGCAGAACGACCTGACTAATACCCTTGTTGTGCTTTTCAGCGATTTTCTCTAATCTCAGGTCGTTCATAACAACGCCACGGGCCAAGGGCGAGTAAGCAACAACAAGGGTTTCGTTCTCACGGCAGTACTGCAGTATGGGTTCTTGAGAGAGGTAGGGGTGATATTCGACCTGATTACAGAAGATCGGCGCCTCCGACTTCTGTTGGGCTTCACGCAGCAACGGGATGTTAAAATTGCTCAGACCGATATGACAGGTCTTACCTTCTTGTCTGAGTTCGCCTAAAGCGCCGAGGGTCTCTTCCACCGGTACGTCCGGATTCGGCCAGTGAATCATGACCAGATCGACGTAGTCCAGTTGCAGATCGGACAGACTTGCATCCAGAGATTCTTTCACCCGGTCCGGAGCGAGGTCGTCTCTCCACACTTTTGTGCTTACGAACAGAGATGCACGGGGCACATCCGTGTCTTGTATGCCTTTACCTACTTCACGTTCATTTTCGTAAACACGAGCGGTATCCACGTGGCGATAGCCACTGTTCACTGCATATTTGACAGCGCCGCGGCATTCTTCCCCGGTTAACTCCCAAGTACCAAAACCCAATGCAGGCATCGTGCCCTCTGGGCCTTCCAACCGCGGAACACCTCGATCATAGCCTTCTTCCGCCATCCTTTGCTTCTCCTGCTCGTTTATTTTGCTGAATGTCGCCGAGTCCTGATTGGGCTCGCTTACTTACTTCATGTCCCACAACGGTAAGCCGGTTGTTTCATCAAAACTGCGCTGCAGGCTCCTGCCGCTGAATCTCATAACCATAAATTCACAGGCAAACACAGTGTTCCCTGAAGCCAGATGACCGCCGTAAGCATTGCCGTTTTCGTCGCTCACAGTGATATGCGCATGGACCATCGGTTCGCCTTCTTTCAATGACACGTTGCCCGTTAAGTTTGTAATCTCTACCGGGTACTCGAAAACTTCATATTTGTACGTTCGCTCCGCTTGGTCGTAATAGCCGATGCGGGCTTTCGTCAACGCACCAATGGCTTCCACCCGTCCCAGGGTAACATTTTGCTCAATACAGACATCTGTCAGTTCGGCCAGGAGATCAGTATTGTACTCGGCCCGGCCCATATAGGCGTTCTCGAAGGTGATGGGAACCGCTATCGGCATCGTTCAGTTCTTCCTTCCTTTTGATACCATGAACCTAATTTTCGCCGTTGATTTCGCGGCTGCACATGTAAGGCAACGAGCCGTGAAGCCGCAACACGTTCTGCGTAGTTCAGGATGACGAGTGCAGATACTAAGCGGCCATAAAATAATATCCGTGTCAAGGCGCCCCCTTGTGTGCAGCATTACACGGCGGCGGACCGCCGTCCCCAGCAGAGAGCTGCCTTTACTCCAGGCGTTCAGGTTGTCATCCGGCTCTGGCATAGACGCTTTATGCGAACAGGTTCGTGTCTTTGTGCGAAGAAAGAACGTTTTTTGATTATTGGGTTCACGTGTGCTATAATGATTACAGAAGGGAGTGGAAGATAAAATGTTCTTCAGGAAGGAGGCGGCATTATGCAACTTTCTTTTGTACTTGAAAAAAAAGAAAAAGAGGGATTTCCTCTCCTCGTTACCATTGGTCCCGATTCTTCCGTCGTGGATGCAATAACAAAAGACTGCCGGTACCATGTCGATGCCCTTGCCGTTGTTGACCAGAATCCTGAGGAACTCCGGGGCATTGTCACGAAAAGGGATTTACTCGAGTCCTGCTGCCATGATCTTCAGGGCATCGAGACAAAACCCGTGAAAACGATTATGACGAAACAGGTAGTGACGGCTGAACGCGAAATGAAAGTGGTTGACGCACTGGACATCATGGCCCGGAAGAAAGTTCGACAATTGCCCGTGCTGGATAAGAACAAAAGGATTCTGGGGTTGCTGACCCTGGATGACCTCATCTTTGCCCATCACGAGGAAGACGAAATGAAAATCCGCGCATTGAGCGATTACCTTGCCGGTACTCACGGTGTGTGGGTATATTGACGTCCAGCTCCAAACAAGCCGAAGCAGGCTTCGGCCTACCAAAGCGGCGTCGGGCCGCCGATACGCCGAGAGATGCTTCGCATCAGTCTACCGATCGGCGGCGCCGATTTCTGGAGGGCCAAAAGCCCGAGCTCATAGAAGCCCAGGGGGGAGTTCCGCGCCCAACGGGCGTGGAACGCAACCCTGGGTACAAATGGCCCCCTACATTCTGTGCGCTGTAAGCGCACCTCATGAAGGCGATCGGTCCATGCCACGATCTTTACGTCAAGGATTGAAAGGGGGACAGGATTAAAAGGCGAGAGGAGGAAGTGAGGCGCTCTTTCAGAGCGCAATATCTTATTGATATCCGGGTCCCAGGGTTCCATTCCGGCCCGCACCGCGGTCCGGAATTCCACCCTGGGCTATGATATGAAATCGGGCCGTTGGCCCTCGATCATACAACTACGCAAGAGTCTTCGGACGTTGACCGGCGGACAGGCTCGTATGAGACTAACTGCGTTAAGCGATTCGTTACAGTCAAACCCCCGATTAGTCTCTTGTTCGGGGTGTCTGGACTTTGGCCGGCGGCCATGCTCGTATGAGACTCGCCGGGTAAAAAACCCGGCTGAAGCCGGAACTACAAGCAAGTGCCTCCGCGGGATACCTGAAGGTTTGTAGTACCGCCTTTAGGCGGTCTGCCGAGTTCTCAAAGGCGGCGAGTCTCATACGGGGGTATCAGGAGATTGTCCGGCGGAAAAGGCTGGTATGAGACTTCGTCAATGATGAATGTTGAATTTTGAATCATGAATTCTGAAGTAGATGGACATCGACTTCAATATTGAATATTCAAGATTCAACGGTTCAACATTTTCAAGTCTCCCCCTTGGGGTGTCAGGGCGGCTCCGCCGCCCGGCGGGTTGGTTCGTACGGGTATATCAAGGCGCACAGAACGATTATTTCCGGAGCTGACGTCTCCGTTGCGTACACAACAACCGCACCCGAAGTCCAGACTGCACTCCCCACTCGGCGAACCGTATGAAACCTCGGCGCCCCTTTACTTGATGACCGGCTGGTTATCTCATGAACATCCCATTAGAGCAGGGACCCGATGGCTATCTGACTTTTAACTTCAGTGTAACGATTATATTAGTTAAGTCTAAGGTTTTGATTGTCGTATGGAACATCCCTGAAGGAGGACCACGATGTCGTGCCAGAACCAGGTTGCCATTGAGGACCCCAAGCAGTTGCTCTTCGGAAACGCCCCTCGTCCAGTCTCCACGAAGGACGGCCTGAACATCGGGGGAGGCCTGGTGTACCCGGAGCTGAACTTTACCCTGCCGGCAATGACCAATGTCAGCAAGTCCACAATGCCGGAAGTACGGCAGAATTACCAGGATATAATCGCGGATGCAACCAAGCGTGCAGCGGAATTGGACGTTCCGGGACTGGTCGTGGAATTCGAGACTCTGCCTCCGATGGTGGAAACGCCCCAATGGAGCGAAGAACTCGTAAAAATCCTGCTTGACGGTATGGCTGACGCCCGGGCCGAGCATGGCCTGCGCAGCGCCTTACGCTACACACCGAACGATATTCGCGAAATGACCCGTCCCCCTGAAATGCGCCGGGGACAACTGTACCAGAACATGATGAGCTCTTTCGAAAAAGCGGCGGCCGCGGGCGCGGATATGCTGAGTATAGAGTCTGTCGGCGGCAAAGAAGTCACCGATGATGCTTTGACCTGGGGCGACCTGCCAGCTGTTCTGTTCGGCCTCACTGTCCTGGGGGTGCGCGATATGGATTTTCTGTGGGGAGAACTGAAAAACCTGGCGAACGAACACGACTGTGTCTGTGCCGGTGACACAGCTTGCGGTTTTGCAAATACGGCCATGGTTCTCGCTGAAAAGCAGTACATTCCGCGCGTGTTTGCTGCTGTCGTGCGCGCCATCTCAGTAGTACGCTCCCTTGTCGCTTATAAGAAAGGTGCAATTGGTCCGGGTAAGGACTGTGGTTACGAAAACGTGTTTCTTAAGGCGATTACAGGTTACCCGATGTCGATGGAAGGCAAGGCCGCCTCCTGCGCCCACGCCAGTCCGCTCGGCAATATAGCAGGCGCCTGCTGCGACCTCTGGAGCAACGAGTCAGTACAGAATGTGAAGTTACTGGGCGGCCCCGCGCCAACCTGTTCCCTCGAACAGCTTACTTACGATTGCCGGCTTTTCAATGAAGCCGCTCGCGAAGGACGCGACGGCGCGCTGCACTTACGGAACTGGCTCGTACGTTCCGATTACACCACAGATCCGCAAGCTTACATCATGGCCCCGGAAAACGTGCTCGCTATAGCACACGCTGTGACAGCTGAACAGTCATCGTATCGCGCCGGGTGCGCTGCGGCATTGAAGACGATCGAGCTCCTGCGAGATGCACATAACGAAAACACACTTCACATCGGCGAGCGGGAAGAACCGTGGCTGGATATGATGCAACACAGTATTGAATCTCTGCCGGCAGAGGAAAATGCCTTCATCCGCGAAATGATCCCGCGGGTAGACACTGAGCGTTTTATATTATCGGAGTACGGCCTCGAAAATGCCTCTTCGCAATCAGGCACCGACGGCTTGTAACGATAGAGACCGCATGGCGCTTACAACGTAGATTTCACTGATAAACCAGGATGTAACTTCTTATGATTTCAGGAATGGCACATATCTGCATGAACGTGAAAGATCTCGCAGCTTCTGAAAATTTCTACCGCGGAATTCTGGGGATGGAGAAACGCTTTCGTTTTCTGAAAAACGGCGAAGAAATCGGATTCTACGCTGACACAGGTAACACGACATTTATCGAATTTTTCTAAAGTGAATCAACCGTGTCGGCAAAAGAGCAATTATCACCCTTCAAGCATCTGTGTTTGCAAGTGGAGGATATTGACAAAATCAGCACACAGCTCGAGGGGCACGGCGTAAACCTGAGTGAGAAGAAACTCGGTGCCGACGGAAGTTTTCAGGCGTGGACTGCTGACCCCGACGGTGTTCCCATCGAGCTGCACGAATACACGACAGAAAGCAGCCAGCGAACAGGCCGGGATGTGTGCCTGGACGCCGACTAGGCTGGAGTCGAGTCAAACCGCCTGGTATGACCAAACTGCATTTAGCAAACTGCGTTTAGCCTATCGTCAACATCCATGGTGTATTTGTCTCGCTGGACGCAGTCCCTCGTATGAGACTCGGCACCGCGACTGCATGAAGCCAAAGCATACTGAAGTATGAACTCTGACCAGCCAGAACCGCGCAATCGCCTCGTCGGAGTTCATGCTTCAGCATGTCTGCCGAGTCTCATACCAGCCTGGCCGTCGGCCAACGTCCAGACACCCCGAACAAGAGACAAACTGCGGATCACAGGTAAACGACTTGCTGA
>CAJXKU010000109.1 GCA_913055945.1 uncultured Lentisphaerota bacterium
TCATACGAGGGACTGCGTCCAGCGTGACGATTACAGCATGGATGCTTACGACATACTGAATGCAATTCCTGAACGCAGTTTGACACGCTGGACGCAGTTCCTGAATGCAATTGTTGTCAGCCGCTTTTTTGACGAAGATGGGGGAACAGGATGACCTCCCTGATACTGTCGACGCCGAGAAGCGTCATCACGAGCCGATCTACGCCGATCCCCATACCCCCTGCGGGAGGCATCCCATACTCCAGAGCCGTCAGAAAATCTTCGTCGATCTGACCCTCTTCAGCCTGCTCAACCGTCTCTACGCCCAGTTGCTCCAGCAGACGCTGACGCTGCTCTAACGGATCGTTCAGTTCCGAGTAGCCGGGCGCGATTTCCTGACCGTTGAAGACCAGCTCGAATACGTCTACGGTTTCGGGGTTATTTCTGCATTTCTTGGCAAGCGGAACAAGCGGCGCGGGGAGTTCAGTAATGAAGACAGGATTTATGAGATTCGGCTCGATCGTTTTCTCATAAACCTCCTGGGTAATTTCAACTTCGGTCATCTCCGGAGAGGTGGTTATCTCCCAGGTCTGCGCCCGTTCTCTCCGCTGTTGGTCCGTAAGGTCAAACCAGTCTTCACCCAAATGCCGCCGGATAAGATCATGGTATCGGACGCGTTCCCAGGGGCGGCTCAAGTCCACTGTATTTTCCTCAGTAGAAATGCATAACGTTCCCAGAACATTCTGTGCCACCGTTGTGATCAACTCCTCCGTCAAGTCCATGACGCTGCGACAATCACCGTAGGCCTGATACACCTCGAGCATGGTGAATTCAGGGTTGTGATGGCGTGACAGACCTTCATTGCGGAAATTGCGGTTGAGTTCGTAAACCCGTTCGAAGCCGCCTGTGAGCAGGCGTTTAAGATACAACTCGGGAGCGATGCGGAGGAACATCGGCGAGCGCAACGCAGCATAGTATGTCTCAAAAGGTTCCGCCGCTGCGCCGCCCGGCAGGGGCTGCAGCATCGGGGTTTCCACCTCCATGAAGTCTTTATCGTCCAGAAAAGCGCGGATCTCGCGGACGACCTCGGTACGTTTGCGAAAGATTTCGCGGACACTGCTGTTGCTGATAAGGTCCAGGTAACGGTGTCGGTGGCGTTGTTCAACATCGGTAAGTCCGTGCCATTTTTCCGGTAGGGTCCTCAGAGATTTCGTCAGCAGGCGGATCCATTCGAGGCGCACGGTAATTTCCCCCTTGCGGGTTTTGAAAAGCGGCCCTTCGACCGCCACGATATCCCCGATATCGAGAAGGTTGAATATTTCAAAGGCATCCTCGCCCAGAATATTCTTTTTCGCGTAAAGCTGGATGCGGCCGGATTGGTCGCGCAGGTCGGCGAATACAGATTTACCCATGTCCCGCTTGGCCGTGAGTCGTCCTGCGAGCGTAAATCTGGGCTTATCCTCTTCTTCGGTTTCTTCTCCTGTTTCCGCTTCTGTGAAGGACTCGTAGGCTTGCTGCGCAGAAGTGAATGTTTTATCCGGCGGATCGCTGAAAACCTCGACGCCGCGCGCCTGCAGATCTTCCAATTTACGGAGGCGTTGTTCGCGGAGGTCTCCACCGGCGTCCAGATCCTGGTTTTCTTCACTCTCTTGTCGGGTATGTTCGTCTGTCATGCTCACCTCCATTCGGAACTCAATGTTTTTCCGCTGCTACGCGGAATTCGCGTTGCAGCCACTGTTGCTGCGTGGAAGCCTTTCCGGTTTTTGGGCGTTGTGCCCCTGTATGGAAAGGGTCGGATAGCTTTTGCGCAAAACGTGAGAAATATAACCCGGCAGTGACTGACGGAAAGTAGTCACGTTAATTCGAACCAACAGATCGGCTCTTTTGGGCAGATGTTGCCCAAAACATTGGACCATATCCGGGTTAGATTACGCAATTGTTGCGCGATGAAGAGTTTTACCAGAATTTCCCGTATCATTGCAGAGCGGCCCATATATAAACGCGAATGTTAAGCAACATGTTTATGCTGATCAACGTATGACTCAAGTAAAACACCTTCTCTGGTTAAAATGCCACTACGTATTCGTTTACAGTATCATGGGGGTGATACAGCCGTATCTATCCGTGTTCCTTGAACAGGAACTCAATTTTACTGATGCCCAGGTGGGATGGATACAGAGTGAGATGACCATCGGCATTCTGATTACCCCGGTTCTGATGACGTACCTGGCGGATCGGTGGCTTTCGAACCGCGCTCTGCTTGCGGTGTTGTATGCAATGACCGGAACAGGATTATTCCTGATCACCACGGTATCCGGTTTTCTTGCCACAGGGGCCGCGTTTTTCCTGTTCGCTCTCGGGTTCATGGCGATGATTCCGGTGCTGAATGGACTGTGTATGGGGTTCCTGGAAGACTATACGCAGCCGCGGCAACCGCGTTATCATACTGTACGGATCTGGGGCACGTTTGGTTTTATGATCCCGGCGGTTGTCCTGTTTTTTGTTCTTTCGGATCCGGACGTATCCACAGAATGGGGGCTGTTCCTGGGGGCGGGATTAGCTTTTCTGGGCATGGTCGCCGCATGGGGATTACCCTCGCATGGTGGGGAAGCTGCCGGTTGTCAGGCCATGCCCACCAAACAGGCGCTTCGTGTATTTTTAAACCCCTCAGTCCGCGGCTTTATGGTGGCTGCTTTTCTTCTGGCTTTGGCTTTAGGGGCATATTTTGCATTCTACCCGCTTTATCTCGGGCGACTCGGGGTGCCGTCCCGGTGGATCGGACTTATCGTGAATGTGGGCGTTGTCGTGGAAGTCGGCTTCATGTTCGCCGCGGGTTGGCTACAGCGGCGGTTGGGATTCCGGGGGATTATGCTGATGGCGCTTGCGGCGGGGATTATCCGGATTTCGCTTGTTGCGGCGATACCTACGGTTTTTGTCGCGGTTGTGGTGCAGGTGCTGCATGGGCCGATGATTCTGGCCGTCATACTGGTGCCCGTGGTTTATCTGAACGAACAGGCCGGGCCTTACGAGAGGAACTCTGTTCAGGGGCTTTATACAATGTTGTGTAAGGGTACAAGTCGCCTGATCGGCCCGCCGCTTGCAGGCTATATCAGCGTTCTGGTTGCCGGTGTCGGCGGGTATGGGAGTGTCGAAGGCTTGCAGGCCGCTTTTTTCTTTTCGGCTCTGATTCTGGTTTTCGCTTTCGTCACGATTCTGTTTTCCTACAGACCGGAAGGCACATCCTGAAATACACAGGGAATGCCGAATTTATTCTCCACCAATTGCCGGGTCTGTTCTATACCCGGGACTTCGGTGATGTAATGCCCGGCGGATATAAGACTTACCCCCAGCTCTCTACTGATGTAGTAGTGTTTGTGGTGGACTTCTCCGGTTACAAGGCAATCCAGGCCTTCGTGTGCACACGTTTCGAGGGCATCGGCACCACCCCCCGAAACGATTCCTACCCGTTGGACAGGGGTTGCGGCATCGCAGATGATCCTGCACGGCGCGCTGAAGAGGTTTTCGAGGGTTTCGTTGAGCGCTGTAACTTCGGTAGGGTGGGGCAGGGTGCCGCAGCGGCCGATATTTACGCCGCTGTGTTCAAAAAAGGACGAGACATTGTGGAGGGCGAGATCCTCTGCAATGAGGGCATTGTGGCCGTGTTGAGCATGCCGGTCAAGGGGAAGGTGACAGGCATAGAGTGAGATGTCATTCTCCATGAGCAGCCGAAGGCGGGACGCTGTCATTCCGGTGAAATAACGAATCCCCGAGCCCCAGCTTAAACCGTGATGGACAAAGATAAAGTCTGCCGAAATATCGGCGGCGTACTGAAAAAGTTCAGCACAGGCATCAACGCCGAACAGTGCTTTCTTGACGTCGTTGCCGCCCTCCACCTGCAAGCCGTTGTTCGACGGGTCATCGGCCACATCGTTTATCCGGAATACGTCGTCCAGATATTCGACCAGTTCTGTACGGGTTACTTGTGTCATGCTTATGCTCTCTCCCTGTTGTTACGTTTTGAAATTTCCACAGATCCGCGGAGTCGCGTAGCTATGAGTTTCCCGAGGCTGTATCCTGCGTTTTCTATGCCGACCATTGCCTCACGAGAAAACAGCGTAGGTGGCGAAGTCAGGTTTCAGTGCCAAAGCGTTGTCCAGAGCGCAGCGCAGCGCACGCCGAAAGATGCTTGCGCATCTTTTAACCTGAAATTTAGGTTTAACAAACAACGGACAACAACGCAACCACGGTCAAGAGGCGACCGGACGACTGACCTTCGCCATCGGTGCTCTCGTGTCCGATCACTGAGAACTGATCCACCGATAACTGACAATCGCCCCACTGGTACACCGGCCCACTGACTCACTGGTACACTGATTCACTGATTGACTGACTCCCTGTCACCCTCGTCTGTTCCTTCGGGCTTTTCTCCGGTGATCTGTTCGATGAAGCGTTTTAATTTGGGCCAATGTGTCCCCTGCCAATAGACTTTACCGCATTCGGTACATTCACAGAAACGGTTCTGTGTTTTATACGTGTACGCGGGGACTCTGTCCTGGATCTGCGTTTTTTCGACGCTCTGTAATTGGCCGTTGCAGGTGATGCAGCGCGTCCAGGGACGAATCGCCTCATGCAGGTCCAGTCGGTGCAGCACCTCCCTGCATTGGGTATCCGGATGGTCCGAACGGATGAATATGCCGTGAGTGACTGCGTTGCGCATCAGGAGCCCGCGGTCCCGGGTGAGCAGTACCCGATTTTCCCGCTGACTGACCGCTGCCAAATCCGGGTCGTCCCAGTGACGGTTGTATTGGCAGTCAAAGCCCAGCAGGCGCAACCGCCGCGTCAGTTTTCCGAGGTGTACATCCGCCACGAAGCAAGGGGTCCCTCGTAAAGGACCTTCCCGGTTAGGGCGGGGCAGCGAGGCGATATTCAGACTCTCGAATTTCGGAAAGACGCTGATATCGCAGCCGTCTTCGATAAGCGCGTCGAACGAGGACGGCTCGCCGTTGACCAGCAACAGGTCGATTTCCGTGTGCGGCACACCTTCGGCTTCGATCAGATCCTTGACAGAGCGTGCTTCACGGAACGTTGTCCGGTATCTTTTTTTCCTCTTGGCGCGCGGGAGGAAATCGTTCAGCTCTTCATAGAATCTGATGGTAACCGTGTGCATGTACGTAGGCAGTGGCGATTTTCAGCCGCGTAACCGATCTTCGAACAAACGGTTCAACGAAGACACAATCGCCCGGACGGCCGCCTGATCAATGTTGGGGCCTACCCCGATGCCGAATTCGCTGTTTTTGTCCTGATCCTCCATGGCCACATAGCAGATAGCTTCCGCCTCGGCGCTTCGGCCTATTGCGTCTTCTTCATACTCCGCCAGGGAGAATTCAGGCAGCGGCAGATGCCGCAGAGCTTTCACAAAAGCCGCGATCGGACCGGTCCCGGTTCCCTGGAGTTGATAGGTTTCTCCTTTGTATTCCACATGTACTTCGCCTTCAATCTGCGCCGGATCATCTTTGTTCGGCCGGGGCCAGTAATTGAGCAGTTTGATTGGGTCCTCAAGCCGAACGTATACGTCATTCAGTACGTCCCATACTTCTTTGCTCTCCACTTCTCTGGCCGCTTGATCGGCATACTGCTGGACGTGCCGGCTGAGATCCGCCAGGAGGGAGCGAGGTATGCGAAGGCCGTAATCGGTATGCAGGACATGCGCAATTCCGCCCTTGCCCGACTGGCTGTTGATCCGCACAAATTTGTCGAAGCTGCGTCCCAGATCCTGGGGCGCAATATGGATGTAAGGTAATTTCCAGCCCCCGAACTTCTCTGTCAGTTCGTCCCGGCGCTGGATCCCCTTATTCACCGCGTCCTGGTGTGAGCCTGCGAACGCTGTAAAAACCAATTCGCCTACGTAGGGAGCGCGCGGATGTATCGGCATGCCCGTCAGCTCGACCAGTTCGTCGGCCACGTCCATAACGTTCGTGAAATCGAGCCCTGTGTCAACGCCCATGTACTGCAGATTCAGCGCCAGTGTCAAAAGATCGACGTTGCCGGATCTTTCCCCGTGCCCTAAAAGGGTGCCTTCGACCCGTTCGGCGCCGGCCATGAGTGTCAACTCGCTTGCGGCTACCGCTGTGCCCATGTCGTTATGGGCGTGAACGGAGATAATACTTTGATCCGTCCGGTCGTACCGGCGGATAAATTCTTCGATCATATCCGCGTACTCGTTCGGCGGACGTCTTTCCACCGTGGCGGGAAGATTGAGGACCACCTTTTCGTTTTCTTCGGGCTTCCAGGTGTCCACAACGGCTTCGCAGAGATCGACGACGAAGTCCAGGTTGCTGTCTGTAAATTCTTCCGGGGAGAACTGCAGCCCGATGTCGGCTTCAGGCATCTGCTGTTGAGCCGTCTCCCGGATCTGCTTGACAGCGTTCAGGGCGGTTTCCTTCGTCTCCTTTTTGTCTTTGCCGAATACGTATTCCATATGCAGATCACTGGTGGCGATGTACAGGTGGATAACGGCCTTTTTCACCCCCTTCAGCGCTTCGAATGTGCGGGCTATAAGGTGTTCCCTGGCCTGAGTTAAGACGGAGATGGTTACATCCTGAGGGATTCGATCATTTTCAATAACCTCACGGCAGAAGGTAAAGTCGTCGTTTGAAGCGCTGGGGAAGCCGATCTCGATCTGTTTAAAGCCGATTTCGGTCAACAGCTCAAAGTACCGATGTTTCTGGCTCGGTGTCATCGGGTTGGGAAGGGCCTGGTTTCCATCTCTCAGATCAACGGCACACCACTGAGGGGATCCGGTGATCCTGTTGTTCGGCCACTCTCGCTCGCTTATCGTATAGGGCGCGGCTGGCGCGTATTTTTGATGTGACATTTTAGCTCCGTATCCGTTTAAACTGAGGTTTCCATCCGGTTAAGATGTTTATGAACAAATCGTAAAGAAAAATAACAGCAAACCCGTCCTTTGCCAGCGCCAAAACACTGTCTTAAGGATTGCTTGCGTATTGCATGCGGATGTTGCTGTGCTATTTTGGAAACAACATGTGGGGCGCAGTTCCGGACAAAGGCAACAAAAAACGAGGTGTTACCCGCCATGAAATACCGTGTGCTCACGTTCATGTTCTTCAAGTTTACGGCCGCAGTCTCCGTACTGGGGGCGAGTTCCCTGGTTGCGCAGGGCTTGGTTGACGATTTCGGGCTTGACAGCAAAGTCACGGAGAATGAGGAGGAATACACATGTAAGCCTGAGCCTCAATCGCCGTCCCCGGGCCAGCATTCTTCAGCTGAAAGTCTGCCTCCGCTACCGCTGCCCGTCACGCCCCAGCGCCGTACAGAGAAGAAAAACCCACCCCGTCCACCGGTGTTGATTGCCAAGATCGCCACCGATAAGCGATCGGATTGGGCGACGAATCCGTCGGATACGAAAAACCTTCTGAAGTGGATGGCGAAAGAGCTCGATCTTGATTTCAGCTCGACGAATCTGCCGCGCGCCAAGATTCCTTCAACGCCGGAAGATATCCCCGTTCTCTATAGAACGGGACACCGCTCCTTCTCCTGGTCTGAACAAATGCGGAAGAAACTCCGCTCTTATCTTGCTCAAGGCGGAACACTGGTCTTAGACGCGTGTTGTGGACGAAAAGAATTTGTCAAATCTGCCTTGAAAGAAATGAAACGGCTCTTCCCCGACCGTCCGCCGTACCGCTTGACGTTTGACCATCCGCTTTATCGTTCTTTCTTTGATATTGAAGACGTGAAGTATCGGAAATGGGCACGCAAGGCGGGTGCTGAGAACGGTGAAACGAGCGCCATCGGGATTGATATTGAATGCAGGACCGCTGTCGTTTTTTTCCGTTGGGATGTAAGCTGCGGATGGGCAGGCCTGGAGGATTCGGAGCGGCATCATTGCCTGGGGTATACCATACCTTCTGCCAGAAAACTGGGGGCAAACCTGATGGCTTACGTCACTGCCGAACGGAACGCGGCGATGTCCCTGAGCAAGGCCAAAGAATTTGTAAACAAAGATAAAGACCGTTCGGGCAAAATCACGATTGCACAAGTGAAATACGACGGCATATGGAAAACACGCGAAGCCGCGTTGCCCATGCTGTTGCAGACATTTCATGATGAGACGCAGACGCCCGTTCGGTTCTCTTCCGATACGGTGTCGCTGGATTCAGAAGAGCTTTTTCAATCACCGCTGGTCTACATGACGGGACATCACGGCTTCAGTCTGAGCGCTGCAGAGCGGCAGAATCTGCGAAAGTACCTGAAAAACGGTGGAATATTATTTGCGGAAGCGTGTTGCGGACGCAGTTCTTTCGATCAGGCGTTCCGCCGCGAAATACGAAAGGTGTTGAACGGTCAGAAACTGCAGCAGTTACCTCCGGATCACTCGATTTTTCATTTTCCGGAGGAAACGGCGCAGACGCAGCCCAGGCCCGCGCTGGCACGGTCATTGGAGTCCGGTGACAGCGTCCCGCCGTTTCTGAAAGGGATAAAGATTGACGGCCATCTCGGGGTGATATATGCTCCCTATGGATTGGCTTGCGGCTGGGAACTTGCGCAGTGTCCGTATTGTCGAGGAATAAAATCAGAAGATGCCTTGGCTTTAGGGGTTAACATCCTCTCGTACGCCACTACGCATTAATCCGAAAAAAATTTTGCGAGATAACGAAGATTTTTGCTTTTTTCTGAACAGGCGAGCAAAATCAGAGGAGGGAAATATGTGTGAACCACCACCAGACACCCGGACGGAAGCATTGCTGCTCGTTGATATTCAGCCCGACTTTATGCCGGCAGGAGCGCTCCCCGTTCCTGCGGGGGACGAGATACTTGGCCCGGTGGGCAGGTTGATGCAATCCGGACGCTTTGCGGTTCAGGTAGCCACACAGGACTGGCATCCTCCGGATCATGTGTCTTTTGCCAGTCAGCACGACGGGCGGGATCCCTTGACAACGATGGATTATTACGGGCATACGCAGATGCTGTGGCCGGATCATTGCGTGCAGCAGACCCCCGGCGCCCGGTTGCATCCGGATCTGCCATGGGAATATGTCCGCGCTGTTATCCGGAAAGGAATGGAAAGCGATGCGGATTCGTACAGCGGTTTCCGGAATAACTGGGATCCCCGCGGGGAGCGGCCGGTGACGGGACTGGCCGGATATTTGAACGAACTGGGGGTGAAGAGTGTATACGTGTGCGGCCTCGCTCGGGATGTATGCGCGTTATGGACAGCTCTTGACGCTGTGGAATTCGGTTTTCATACCTTCTTTATTTGGGATATGACGCGCGCGGTCGATCCTGAAAGCGATGACGACACCGAGTCGCAGCTCTCCGAGAAAAAGGTAAAGTTTGTGAGTGCTGACCAGATGGTCGGAACTTGAACTCACGTCTGTTTTACGCATAAAGACAATGCGTTAATAATCAATGAGAAACCTTATCAGTAAAATAAAAGTAGTCAGTGTAATTCCGCGATCCTGGAGGGGAAATGTGCGGAAGATGGTCATTTTTGCTGGGAGCTGTTTACTTGTGCCGGCTGTCCAGCAGGCGGCAGAGATTGAACGCTCGGATCTGCCACAGGAGCCCCGGGAAAACGAAACGAAAGCCGAGACGATTGCTCGCTGTTTAAAAGATCTGCAGTCGGACGAGCCTTCCACGCGCCGTCAGGCCGTTCTGATATTGGGAAAGTATCACAGTGCGCCGAAAGCGCAACAGGGGGTCATGGCGTCGCTGGATGACCCTGAAGCCGAAGTTCGGCAGGCTGCCCTGGTTGCTCTCGGTGAGCGTGGGCTTATTCCCCCTCAGGCTGCTGCCCTCGTATTGGATATGCTGGACGACGAGAACGTCCATGTAAGGCGGATTGCGTCTTCGCAACTGCCCAAAGTCATGCGCGGATACCGGATTCGCCGGCGGAGTCCAAGAGGCGACCGAGAAAATGGTTCCAGGTTTGATGACGATCTTCGGACTTCGATCCGTGAAGCCTTCCGCGACGAAGATGACGCTGTCCGGACGAATATGTTATCGAATTACGAATACTTTCGCCACCTTATCACCCCCGAGCTCCTCGAGCCTCTGCTCGGCGAAGAGAAAGAAAACACAGACGTCAGCG
>CAJXKU010000110.1 GCA_913055945.1 uncultured Lentisphaerota bacterium
AACTGCGTTCAGCCTGTCAAACTGCGTTCAGGAATTGCATTCAGCATGTCGTAAGTATCCATGCTGTAATCGTCACGATGGACGCAGTCCCTCGTACTTAAAACAGTGGATCCTTGTCAAAGTACTCGTCTAACAGGCTCCGTACGAACCCCAACAGCCGTAGCAGAAAAAGCAACACCAAAGGATTCAATAGCGAGAACTGTCAGTTCTGCACTTCGGCCGTTCTCAACTCTCCCCATAACGTCCGTACCGCTGGATGGCAGCCATAATCAGACGCATCCCGGTCAAGAGCGAACCGTCATTGATAGAGCCGGCCGTAGCGAAGCGCAGCCCACGGCTTTCTTTGATCATGTGGAAATCCCTCAAAAACTCCATAACGATGTTGGCTTCTTCATTGCGGCTGAATGTAAAGGGCGCAAGTTCGCCGTTGATCACGGCGTTGGGCAGGTGCTCACGGATTTCATTTACCATGACGGTAGGTCCGAAATTCGTACCCGTGAGATCAAGCTTGCCCAGAAGGGGAAGAAGGTGACTCATGGCGGAGTCCGAATGCTGAAAACGCCGATCGTCCGGGTCCGGGGCGTATTGATCAAAGATCCCTTTCAGGATCGGGTAACCGAAACGCTCATACATTTCCGGTGTTAACAGCGCACAATTGTCGTCCCGGAAATTGAAACCGCGCGGGGCTGTATCCGGCGTATAGCCCGCCTCTTCATCCAGGATCCTTCCGATCTCGAGCATACACGAAAGAATGGAATCTCGGAATCGATCCGCGAGATCAGGGTTATCATAGAAAAGAAAAAGCAGGTTCTCCACACCGTAGATGGAGGTTGCAAAAGTTACAGGGCCGCGCTGGCCACGGTACAACGGCGGCATCGCGCCCTCAGCAAGGAGTTCGTCACGTTTGTCATCCCACCCTTCCGGCAGGATAACGTCCCGTAGATCAGCCAGACGCTGCTCAACCCGATCGAGCAGATTTTTCAGTTCTTCTTCATTCTCAGCAGCCGGCTCCAGCCACCATGATCCGGCATTCCAGACATACCGCCCTTCAAAAACCTCAGCCAGCCATTTCGGCGCAGGAAAGCGTTTCTCTTTCCTTGAGCGTGTTTCATTCAGCAATCGCCGCCCCACAATCGTTTCGGCTTTGTCGTTGTACGCTTTTTTCAAAGAAAGCGCATATTCTTCATCTTGTTTAAACCGCCATTCATCGACTTCTACACCGAGTTCTGTCGGGATACACTCGGACGACATCATGATACCCAGCGGAACCTGAGGAATGTCCTGACCAAACGGATCCCTCTTCGCGACTTCCTGGCCTGCCCAGAACTTCTCCAGATCCAATGGCGCCAGGCCATTATTCCGGCGGGTCTGCTCCACGAGTTCGTTTGCAAGCTCTTCATCTTCGCTTTTCCAGGGGATTGCATGGCCCATTTCCGTTCTCCTTTTAAAGCACGGCGGTGCTTCACCGGTACTGCAGAGCACCTTTACGTACAATCCGCCTCTTCAATATCAGACGCCCGGATCCAGCCGGGGACAGGTAACTCACCTGCGGTGAAGCGTTCGTAAAAGTCGTCTCCGTTCAGATTTGCCGGGGGGTTTTCATCCAGAGGCTCTTGACCGCCCGTTATTCTGGGGTCGCCCTGCTGCTCAAGTTCAAACACCAGTTGTTCTCGTAAACGTTCTTTTTTACAGCTGTAATCAGCATGATCAGCGAGGTTCTCGATACAATCCGGATCTGACACTACATCGTAGAGCTCTTCCTCGGGACGTTTTCCGAAGGCTAATTCCCAGTATCTTCGCTGTTCCGGGTCATGGCGAGTTCTGAGCACTTCTGTCTTCGTGGGGCTGCCATCCGTGTTCAGATACCCGGTTTCCGGATTTCCCGCAGGCCACCGGTCAGGCGCATAGTTTCGCAGATAGAGGTAGCCGCCTTTAAATATACCGCGGATAGGATACCCTTTATTACCCGGTCGCCCCACATCATGCCGCTCTTTACCGATGAGTACGTGATCACGGTCGTCACTTACCATGCCGTCTTCGGGCGTATACAGAATATCCGTCAGACTCTTTCCCGTAATAGGCTGCATGTCAGTGTCTTCCTCATTTATCCCCGCGAGTTCCAGGAAAGTAGGCGCAAAGTCAATAAAAGAAACATAATCGTCCACCGTTCGGCCGGGATTCCGTATGCCTTCGGGCCACATAATAGCCAACGGCAGATGGTTCGAGTATTCATACTCCTGGCCTTTTGCCCGGGGGAAAGGCATCCCGTTATCCGAGGTCACCACAACAATGGTATTCTCCAGTTCTCCGCGTTCCTCAAGCATGGCCAGCATTCGGCCCACGTGCTGGTCGAAATGTTCAATCTCAAACCCATAATCAAGCAGATCGTTCCGTACAACTTCGGTATCCGGCCAAATATTATAAACGTGATCGATATCACTGGTTCTCTTACCCCCTTTTTCAGCGCCGGACCCGTACTCGTAGCCACGATGCGGCTCCGTTGCGCCGTACCAGAAACAAAAAGGTTTGTCGGCAGGCTTTTCGTTAAGAAAGGCTTCAAAATTGCCGGCGTAGTCACAGTCGTTGATGTCCGAAGTAGCCGGTGTAAGCTTTTGACTGTTGAACGCCGGACCGGTCAATTCCCGGGGCTTTCCGTTGACCGTACCCGGGTCGCCGGGTGCCCATCCTTTTGCTGTATGTCCCACAAAGTAGCCATGATCGCGAAGCACCTCAAAACAGGTACTGAACTCAGCAGGAAAAAAGCATTGATGGTTGGCCGCGTCCCCCAGCTGCCAGGAATTCCGCCCAGTGAGAATACAGGCACGCGCAGGCGCACACTTCGCATTCGGGGTGTAGGCATTCGTGAACAGTACGCCTTCCCGCGCCACTCGGTCGAATCCCGGGGTTTTTACCCACCGGCAACCGTAGGCGCCGAAATGCATGCCGGCGTCATCCGCCAGACAGAATAGCATGTTGGGTTGTCGCATAAAAATTCTCCCTGAAAAAATGAACGTTCGATTCCACCCTTTCGCCGAAAGAGATGCCGGCAACTATGAGCGAAGAAGCCCAGCAGAGAGACAGCAAAAGAACCATACCTGTCATCCTTCCATTCGTCCAGGTTTTAAGCCCGTATGAGTATTATAGTTTATGATCCCATATCTGCCGCAACTCCTATTATTGGAAATGGACATAACGTCTGCAAAAGCAAACAGTATTCCTCATGCTTACCGACACCTCTAAAGCAATCATAGCGCGCTTTTCCGCTTATACGCTCGGCATTCTTGCATTCACGGCACTGCTGCCTTTCCTGATCAGAAATGGTGATATCGCCATGTTCGACGAAAACGGAATTGTTGAAACAATGCAGTTCGGCTTACTTATCTGTGCAACCGCTGTTTTTTCTGTAACCTCTTTCCGCAATTCCGCCTTCAGATCGCTCTTACTCATTTTATCGTGTTGTTCAGCATTGGCTGCCTTTCGAGAACTGGATCTTCTACTCGATAAGTGGATCCCGGTAATCGGATGGAAGATCGGGTATCTCGTTATCGTACTGGCAGCGTTTGTTGCGTATAAAGAATGGCATATTCTTAAAAGCCAAATCCGTCAGTTTTTCTTTTTGCGCGGTTTCGGCGTACTATGGGCGGCACTTGTTATAGCGATTCCCTTCTCCCAGCTCGTAGGACACGAGGAATTTCTGGTCGCCGTGATGGGAGACGACTACACGCGAAACTACAAAAGGATCATTGAAGAATCCGGAGAACTCATAGGCTATTTCCTGCTTGCCGCTGCAAGTCTTGAAATCGTATCCCAGATGCGTGCCCAGACAAAAGCCCGACTCGGATTCCAGGAGGAACAGGAGTAAACGGGAAGCGGTATAACACGCCGGCGCCGGGGTAAAAGCCGACGACCGTTTAAACGCTGTTGTGAACGCCGGGCCGCACTGAAAACGCATAGCCGCGCAACACCTCGTAGTTACAGAAGATCCGAAACGTTATCTGACATCACCACTGTTCCAGAACATATTCGCACGGAGAAGCAGTCCCAATGAGAGTCGCTTACATCCAGTTCCACCCCACCCTCAACAACCCTGAACGGAACCGTTCCCGCCTGGAGCAGTTTCTTACCGCTGTCACAGCGGATCTCGTGGTCATGCCCGAATTGGCGAACGCAGGTTACAATTTTTCTTCCATGCAGGAAGTATTCTCGACCGCTGAAGATGCAGAAAAAGGCGCCACCATCGCCATGTGGCGGGACATTGCACGCCAGAAACGCATGGCTGTTGTGGGCGGTTTCGCTGAACGTCAGGGCGACACGTGCTACAATTCCGCGGCCCTCATCGACCGGGAAGGGAACGTGCATATCTACCGGAAGCTGCATCTCTTCGGCGAAGAATCCCGCTGGTTTTCCGCGGGTGACGAGCCGCCCCCAGTAATGACGTTGGCCGGAGCGCAGGTAGGCGTCTTTATCTGTTTCGACTGGGCATTCCCTGAGATGGCACGGATCTTAGCCCTTAAAAACGCCGAAATCATATGCCATCCGAGCAACGTTGTCACCCGTTTCCCACCGCAGGCCATGGTCGTGCGCGGCGTGGAGAACCGCGTGTTCACCATAACCGCGAACCGCATTGGTCGAGAAGAAGGAGCGGCCGGCAATCTTTACTTCCCCGGCACAAGCCAGGTGACCACCCCTGACGGAGAAGTGCCCGCCAGGGCCGGCGAAACGGGTGAAGAGACGGCCGTCGTGGAGATTCAGCTCAGCAGGGCCCACGACAAACGTCTCGCGGGATACACGGATCTGTTTGCCTCCCGAGTTCCGGAAATGTACACGGATTTGGCGGACCACACCAATTCATAGACAGGCCCCCTGATCACAAAAAAGACGGGCCTGCACGATTCGACATCAGCGTTGTACAGGCTATGTTTTGAATCATTGAGTTCAACAAACATTGCTCGTCCGAAAAAATGTCCCGATCGCCAACAGACAATCTACCAGAAAATCCCTCCCGAACCTGGGTGGAAATAGATAAGCGCGCCTGGCGGGAAAATTTCGCCTCTTTGCAATCCAACGTATCTCCTGTCACAGTAGCTCCGGTTGTCAAAGCGGACGCTTACGGGCTTGGAGCGTACACCGCGTGTCGATCATTTCGTGAGGCGGGAGCGCAACTGTTTATCGTATCCTGTCTGCAGGAGGCGATCGAACTTGAGCACGTAGGCGGTAACGTGTTGATCCTGGGCGCCCCGTTGCCCGAGGAAATACCTGAAATTATTAAGCGCGGTTTTATCATCACCGTACCGAGCGCCGAAATCGCCCAAACAATCAGTAAAACCGCCGAAGCGCTTGGAAAGACTGTGAAGGCCCATGTCAAAGTGGACACGGGAATGGGACGTCTCGGCTTCAGTACTGACGAAGCTGTGCCGGCGGTCGAGCGCGCAGCTGCACTGCCCTTCCTGAACCTCGAAGGAATATACTCCCATTTTCCTGCTGCCGGACGCCAGGACTCCTTTACCCTGAATCAGATCAGGGTTCTCACCGGCATCATTGAAGAACTTCGCGAACGCGGCGTAGAATTCAAACACCGACATATCGCAAACAGCACGGCCACAGCCGGTCTGCCGAGAGCAAAAATGGCCCCCTACAACATGGTGCGTTGCGGCCTGGATCTGCACGGGGCTCATCTGTCTATCACCACCCGCCCCTACGAAACCACCCCCGTGCTAACCCTCAAATCAAGATTGGTAGCAGTGCGCCACCATCCCTGCGGAGCTACCGTCGGCTACGGGCGCACCTATACAGTAGCCAAAGAAGAAGGCGAACGAATCGGCGTTGTCGCCATCGGTTATGCCGACGGGTATCCGCGCTGCCTGTCCAACCGTGGGCACATGCTTATCAGGGGACAGAGTTGTCCCGTGGTGGGACTTATCTGCATGGATTACGCTATGGTCTCCCTGGAAAACGTCCCGGATGCGCAAAGAGGGGATGAAGTCGTCGTCATCGGCGAGCAGCATAATGCCTCTATTCCTTTGAGAGAGGTCGCTCGCACAGCTGAGACTATTCCTTACGAGATAACCTGTATGCTGGGACGCCGCGTTGCCCGTCATTATTACGAAGGACCGCCTCGGCGTCAAGAAACCGTTCATACCACGGAAGATGCCGAAGTGCAGGGGAACAAAAATACTGCATGCTGACGCCCCCGAAAGCGGATCCCTTTCGGCGTCAAGCACTATCCCCACCGCTAAAGGAACTTACCGCGCCCCCGCGCTTCTTCCGGGGGACAGGTTACAGCCGGCCAGGGGACCCCGATTAAAACGACCAAAAGAACCGAAAAGAGGACGGCATTATGCTCTGGTTTCTGACAACGCAGCTCATCGGTGCCTTGGTCCTGGATGTAATTATCGGCGATCCCAGGTGCAGGTTCCATCCTGTACGCATCATCGGATATTGCGGCGCATTGCTTGCGAAGCGCGCCCGGACGTTATGCCGTCACGAACGTCTCGCAGGGGTGCTTACGGCGCTGGTTCTACCGCTCGCCTCGGGTGGTGCAGGGGTATGCGTTCTGTACATCGCAGCATTCATGCACCCCGCGATTACGTGGGTGGCAGGGCTCATTTTTATCTATTCGGCTGTAGCTGGAAGGGATCTTGCTTCCCACGCTATGCGGGTCTATCACGCTCTTCGCGAAGGTCGCCTCGGGCAAGCACGGGAACGTGTAGGGATGTTCGTTGGGCGCGACACAGACGATCTTGACAAGCAGGGTATTACTCGCGCTGCCGTGGAAAGTATTGCGGAAAGTACCGTGGACAGCGTTACTGCTGCCCTGTTCTACGCGCTCGTTTTCGGCCCCGTCGGCGCACTTGTTTATCGGGTTATCAACACTATGGACGCCATGTATGGGTATAAAGAAGGCTCGTATCTGCGGTTCGGATGGGCTTGTGCGCGGCTGGATGACGCGGCGAATCTTATCCCTGCACGACTGACAGCGCCCTTTATGATCGCGGCAGCCTTTTTGTTGCGACTCGATGCCAAGGGAGCGTTCCGGATTCTCCGGCGGGACCGGAGGAATCACACCAGTCCGAATGCAGGCTGGTCTGAGTCGGTCATGGCGGGTGCGCTGAACGTTCAATTAGGCGGCCCGAGCCGCTACTTCGGCAAGCTCAAAAACAAGCCCTATATCGGAACCGCCTCAATGTCTCCTCGCGCTCGGCACATCAAAGAGGCGGTCCAGGTCATGGCACTAACCACTGGCCTCTTTCTCGTCGCCGGGGTGTCAGGACGCTATCTATTTCTCGCGGCATTCTGAAATCGTCGCGACGGCAACAGTCACATCGCCGCACTTCTGCTTCGGCATAAGAAGACGACCGCCGGCGGCGTACACAGCCGCCGCCTCCGCCACAGACGAAGTACCCGTCACGGCATTTACCTGGCCCGATGGAGACGGGACCTGCACCTGACTGAGGGTCCCGGAAGAATAGAAATCAATCCTCCACCCTTTTTCCGCGGCAAATTTCCGCAATCCGGGCTCATCTTCTTTCAACTCAGCCGTCGCCAGTTTCACGATCTGCTTTTCCTCGACACCGGCTGCCGTGGACACCTTTTCCACCGCATGGGCGATAGAAGCTGCCTCAATTCCCCGGTGACATCCGATGCCCAGTACCACCCCGCGGCGGCGCATACGCAACACCGGCACCTCACTCTGTTTGTTCGCCCCCTCCTCATCGCCGGACAAGGCTTCTCTGACAAACTCATTACTACAGTCAAGTGTCACCAATCCTTCCGCCTCCTCGGGCATGTCCGCCGGGGAAGCTATCCGAATGATGTGATCCATTCCCCCGTAAATTTTATCAACCACGTTTTCCGGCCACACTATCGCCACGGGCTTCTTCTCCAGCAGCAACCGGTTCAGCTGTTTGATTGCAGCTGGATTTTCCACCGTCCACCCATAGATTTCCGCGGCTTCATCGAACGCCGTCAACCTCTGGCTATCAGTCGCTGTCGTGATTACCGGCCACCCGTTGAGGTGCTCCGCTACCATATGAGCGAGACGATTCGCTCCGCCGATATGACCGCTCAGCAAGCTCACAGCATACGATCCCTTTTCATCACACACCACTACAGCCGGGTCTACGGTCTTATCCTTCAGCAACGCCGAAATCTGGCGCACGACGATACCAGCGGCCATGATAAAAACGTGCCCGTCGAATCGATCCCAATTCGCATGTATCGTCGACGGCAATTCACCAGATTCAAAAAATTCGACCCCACTTCCTTTATCCTGAGTTGTACTCCCCCCCTGATCGGTGCCATTGCCATGTTCATCCTCACACAGATGCCTGAACCGTGAAGGAATGAACGCCTGTACCCCGAGTTCCCCCCTTAACTGAACGGCAGCCTCGCTGCCCTGCTCTGTTATACCGTAGACAGCTACGGATCCACTGAACGGCGCGCAGTGTTGTTCTTGCCCTGCTGTCGATTGCCCCAACCGGCTGCTTTGATCCGGCAATTCGCCGGAAACGTCTCCTGTTTTCTCGTCACACGCGTAATCGTCCGCATCCCGATAACCGTGCGAAAAAGAAGGTGCATACAAACGGGAGGCTTCTCCTTTGCCGGTGAGTGCGTGTCCGACAAGGACAATAGCCTGCCGGGTAATTCCGGCTGCACGGGTCTTTTCAGCAATATCGTCCAGCGTGCCGCGCAGAATCTGCTGGTCCGGCCAACTGGCCCGATAAATCACAGCCACCGGGGTATCCCACGGCAATCCTCCCGCACGGAGCTCATCCACCGCGGCATCCATGTTCCCCACACTCAGAAACAACGCCATGGAGGCGTGATGCTTCGCCAGGTCGCGCAGATCTTCACCCTCGGGCACGGGTGTTCTCCCGGCCATACGAGTCATGATTACGCTTTGTGTCACCCCCGGAACGGTCATTTCTGCGCCGACATCCGCAGCAGCAGCAGAAACGGACGTCACGCCGGGTATAACCGCATAAGAGATACCGCGTTCGCGCAGCGCCTCGGCCTGTTCCGCAATAGCCCCGTATATCGACGGATCCCCCGTGTGTAACCGCAGGACTTTCTCGTTATCCTGCACAGCCCCGGCCATGATGTCCACCAGCTGAGGCAGCGCGCGGGATGCACTGTCGTACATGCGGCAATCGGAAGACGCAAACGCCAACACCTCTTTTTTCAAGCAGAAGCCGGCATACGAGATCACGTCAGCCTCTGCTATTGCATCCCGGCAACGCAGCGTCAACAGATCCACCGCTCCTGGTCCGGCTCCGGCGAACGTGACCACGCCCCGTTTTAAACAGCCCTGCTCAGATTCCATACAGCGTCAATCATTCCCCTTTTTGAAAACAATACAGTTTCACCGGATTCGCGGGAACCATCCGCGTGCCCGCCCGCGTCTGCTTGGCGTGATGAACACTCACGTCCACAATCTCCGTCCTGTACAAAGGATGAGTAGCTGTCAACTGGGCCTCTGTCTCCTGCATCACTGCAGCGGCAACGATCCTGCCGCCGGGACAGAGGCACTCGAACGCAGCCGTGAGGATTTCCCCGACCTGTGCACCGCCCCCGCCGAGGAATACACAGCGCGGAGGCGGCAGTTCAGCCATTGCATCCAGAGCGTTTTTATTGATGACTTGTGCTGCCACGCCGACACGCGCAGCATTCTGCCGAATATGTCTCGCGCGGTTTTCCTTCTGCTCTATCGCGTAAACCGTGAGCTGATCACACAGTGCGCCTGCTTCCAGACCTACCGAGCCGCTGGCCGCACCGATGTCCCACATCACGCCGGGAGCGACATGCAGCTTCGACAGCGCCACAGCCCGCACCTCACTGCTGGTAATCATTCCGCCTTCATGCGCGTACTCTTCATCGGCAAGCCCCATCGGTAACGGCGGCGCGGGCACGTTCGGTCAGCAGTTCGTCGGACAGGCAGTCGGAATCGACGGGATGCGCGTGGCCGGCATCGCAGACCTCGACCTCGGACGGGCGAGAGATGCTCTCTCGATCGGGG
>CAJXKU010000111.1 GCA_913055945.1 uncultured Lentisphaerota bacterium
GCCTAAAGGCGGTACTACAAACCTTCAGATATCCCGGAGGGCAGTTGCTTGTAGTTCCGGCTTCAGCCGGATTTTTAGGCACTGCGTCCAGGCATTGCATGCAGCGCGAAGAAAACATCCTCGATGCTAACGATATGCTAAACGCAGTTTGATACGAGCCTGTCCGCCGGACAACGTCCGAAGATTCTTGCGTAGTTGTATAATCGAGGGCCAACGGCCCGATTTCATATCATAGCCCGGGGTGGAATTCCGGACCGCTGTGCGGGCCGGAATTCCACCCTGGGACCCGGATATCAATAACATATCGCGCTCTGAAAGAGCGCCTCGTTTCCTCCTTTCGCCTTTTAATCCTGTCCCCTTTCAATCCTTCCTCCCGGCGTAAACCGGGGGTTTTGACGGCGTTTGCCGTGCCCCAAAGGGGCACAGGCAGGTAGCCCCCGGCGTGAGCCGGGGTTTTGACGGTTACCAACCAAACGTTTGCGCCCGAAAAGGGCGCGGGTAGGGACAATGTATCGGTGAGTCGGTGTTCCATCAGGACCGCCAGGCGTAGAAATCGGTCTGACATCCCAGTGAGAGACTCGACAAACATGCTGAAGCATGAACTCCTACGAGTCGAAGTTCTGCACTGAGCTCTACTACATACTTAATCCCAATCCCAATCCCAATCCCAATCCCAATCCCAATCCTAATCCTAATCCTAATCCTAATCCTGATCGCAGTCTTAATCGTTGGGTGTATTATCTTTGAAAAACCTTGAGTACGACTGCGAGGAACTCCTACAAGTCGATCGCGCGGTTTCGGCCCGTCAGAGTTCATACTTCAGTATGCTTCCGATTCATGCACTCGCGGTGCCGAGTCTCATACGAGCCTTTCCGCCGGCCAACGTCCTGACACCCCAAACAAGAGACAAACTGCGGATCACAAGTAAACGACTTGCTGAACCATATTGTGGTATGAGTTGCGGGATATTAACAAGGCCCCTAAAGTCTGAGGCTGAATAAGCCGGGCGTAATGTCAGCCGGGCATGAAAGTAAAACCTCAAACAAAAGGGACCCAATTATGCAAGTTACTATCCAAAACAATGTTGTCAACTCCAATGAAAGCATGATCGTGGCGGTAGACGTTGGAAAGACCAAGCTCAACTTTCTTGCCCGTGTTTGGGTAAAAGGGCGACAGATGACTTTGACTGATGAGCGAAGAAACAGCAATAAAGCTATAGAGCACGTACTCAGCGAATATACCAGGAAGGCTCGTGAACTGGGTTATAAGTCGCTTTACGTTGTGTGTGAACCTACGGGCGGATACGAGCAGAAACTTTTGGCCACAGCGCGGCGCAAGGGGCACAGTACGGAGTACGTCTCGGGCGAGGCGGTCAACCGCTGTAAGAGCGTGGAAAGTAATGACTCCGGAAAAACTGACCAAAAGGATCCGGGTATAATTCACACCCTCGCCAGCCAAGGTAGGACACTGACAAGTCGCGAGCTGACAGGCAGCTATGACAGTCTTCGGGTTCTTAACGAAACTTTTGAAAAAGAGCAGGACAACCTTGTGGAAATAAAAAATCGTCTCCATGCGGCTGTTGTGGAGCTTTTTGTTGACTGGGACATGCGGCCCGGCTTTTTATATACAAACACGGCGGCGAGCTTGGTGGAAGAGTTCGGTTGCAGTCCTTATCGCATCGTGGAGGCTGGCTGGGAAGAATTCAGCAGGCGTCTAAGGAAAGCCGGCCGCGGTTTTCGCTGGAAAACGGCGGCGAAAATCTGGCGTGCGGCGCAGAGCAGTTCGCTGCATCGGCATGCCGCTGAAGTTGAACATGTACTGGTTGAACGCATACGAATGCTGTATCAGGATTACAAGACACAGCACGATCGCATTGAGCATATCCGTGCGCAAATGGAGGAGCTCTACCGCAAACTGCCCGAGTCCGAGCTGCTCTCTACGCTGCCCGGATCTGTTTCAACGTTTCTGCTTGCCAGGGTTATTGCGGAAACCGGGCCGCTGAGCGATTTCCGCAGTTACCGGCAGTTACTTCGGTACGCCGGGCTGAATCTCAGAGAGTGTAAAAGTGGAAAGTATCAAGGCAAAATCAGGATCAGCAAAAAGGGCCGTCCTGTGCTTCGGAAAGTACTTTATCAGATCGTATTCGCTGATCTTATTCCCGAAGGATGTCTTTACAGCGGATACTACCAACAGAAAAAGCAGGATCTTTCCAACGGAATGAAAGCCATTGTTGCTGTTATGCGGCATTTTCTGCGGTGTCTTCACGGCGTGGTGCGTTCCGGACAGAAGTTTTCCTGTGAACGGGTTTTTCGGCAGACACAACAGTTACCCCGGGCAGCTTAAAACTCTGTACCGAGGTATTCGAGAGCACAGCTCAGCCAATAAGACCGCAATCACATAAAACTGAAAACAAATCCGGTTGTTGAACCGTTTCGGGATCCGTCTGTGAGATGCCCCAGGAACTGCTTGGTAACCATCACCCGGATTACCAGCTGAACCATACGGCACTCCAGGCGGGATCCCCAATACAGCCGACAAAATATGCTTGCAGCTGAGACTGCCTGAAACACCGGGACGATTGCTGATTGGGATATTCCCGACTATACGGTTCCGAGCAATCTGCCGAGAGTTATTAACAGGGTGAATCCCCCCGGACCCCCCTGTTAATAATAATATGAATAAGGTCAGGTTGAAAACTCAGACTGAGGGACGCAGTTTGACACGCTAAACGCAGTTTGCTTAAAGGCACATGAAGGTCCTGGCGGCGTGTGGCATTTTTCCTGCGTCCTTGGTTAAAGCGGTTTTCGGACAAGTAACACTGATTCATCCGGTTGGAAATGTCAGTACATGAGTAAAGGAATACGAGGGGGTAGACGCAATGGTACAGGTCCTACGGAACATAGCTTATGTGTGCTCAGAGATCTGGCGGAATGTAGGTGTTCCTCAGAAAGTCAGCATTATTCTGGTGGGAATCGTCGGGCTCGGTGCTGTGAGTGCCATCATGTATTTCGGTACTCGGCCGAACTGGCACGCAGCGTACTCGGAGCTTGATCGGAAAACCGCTAGTCAGATCTATGAAGTGGCCGAGAGTGAGAACATTCCGGTCAAACTCAAAGACGGCGGCAGTACCGTTGCTGTTCCGTACCGCCATGTGAACAAACTCCGCACCAAAGCTGCAAATCAGGGTATTGAAGTAAAGGATAAAGGCACTGGGCTTGAGCTGTTCGGTGAGCGCAAATTCGGCATGACGAAGATGCAACAGAAGATCGGCTTTCAACGTGCCATGCAGGGAGAATTGGAGCGAATGATAAGGGGAATGCGGGGCGTCAAAGATGCGAAAGTTCTTGTTGCCATCCCGGAGCGGGACCCGTTCGGGAAAAAGGAGGAACAGGAAGGGGAGGCCTCCGTTTTTGTTGAACGGGAAGCGGGCTATAAGCTGGGCGGCGATGAGGTAGCCACCATAAGGGAGATGGTGGCCGGCGGCATAGATCGTCTTTCTTCGGATCAGGTCACTGTTACAAATGATGATGGGCGCCTGCTCGCCAAAGGGGGCGGCATGGGCTTGACGGCTGGAGGCCTCGATACGCAGTTGAAGTTGAAGA
Source organism: uncultured Lentisphaerota bacterium (assembly GCA_913055945.1). Lineage (GTDB taxonomy): Bacteria > Verrucomicrobiota > Lentisphaeria > Oligosphaerales > CAJXKU01 > CAJXKU01. The sequence continues at coordinate 3,603 of CAJXKU010000111.1, forward strand.
AACAGATTGAAAGCACTATAGAACATAAAGCCAAATCCATCTTACGTCCGCTCGTGGGGGTAGGGGCTGTGCAGGCCAGCGCGTCCGTGCAGCTTGATCTGGATCAAGGTCAGAAGACCGTTGAGTCCTATCAGGGAGACCAGAGTGCTGTCAAGCGGGAACGTCGAGTAACGGAAGAGAGCAAAGAGAAACACTCGTCACCGAACCAGGCCGCTGGTGAAACTTCGAATGTGGTTTCCGTTGAGAATCCTGAAGGCCAAGGGGCCTCAGGAGACAGGAGCAGTTCTACACAGCAGGTGGAAGAAACCGAGTACCTTGTGCCGAAAACGACAAAAACTGTGAAAGAACGAGGGGCCTCGATTTCTGGCATGAGCGTTGCCGTTGCCGTTGATAAGCCGGAGGGTGGCGAAGCTCGGTCGAGTGAGGAGCTGCAGCGTTACAAAGAGTTGGTTGCTTCTGCTGTGGGCGGCAGTGTGACCAATATGGAGGACCCCGCGGAACACGTCACGATCATCGAGAAATCGTTTGTGAAACAGGAACCTGCCCAGAAGGCTGAGCCCATGTTTTCACCGGAAAAGATCCTGAGCTATATGGGATCTTTCGGATACGAGCGTATTGCGGGGATATTCTTAGGTTTGGTGCTTCTCTTATTCCTTTACCGCGGGTTTAAGAAAACGTTTGCGGGTCATGGCGTTGAGCAGGAAGATCTGCCTCAGATGGAATGGGGCGGCCAGATCCGTTCCGTGGGAGCAGGTGAAGGAGGTGTTGGCGAAGCACATCAGGAGAGTGCGGCCGAGCGCACCGGATTTGACACGATCAAACAGAGAACCAGGGAGAACCCCCAATTAGTCGCTGGAGCGATCGAGAGCTGGATCCAGAACGAAATAGGCGGCGGAGGGGGTTCCCAGTAGAAGTCCGGAGAACCTTGCTCAATGCTTAATGGCGAAACGGCTGGTCGCGTGTCGGGACGCCGGAAGTTTTCGTTTAGACGCCGCCTTTGGATGGGCGGGCACAGGAATGGCGGGATAAAGATTCATAAACCGGTCGCGTTCTTTGACGGAAAAGTAACAAAACCGTATAGTGATCATAAAAGAGCAAGCGAATTTAAAATATACCTTTAAATGTTCAGATACCACCGCATACAGTGCTTATGGAATGTTTAACGGCAGAGCTCGGCGTCACCCGCTTCAAGAAGGTTACGCCGAAGGAGGTAGGATATGGCTGAGAATTCGGCTTCCGGCAGTCTGACTAATGTGGAAAAGATGGCGATTCTCGTGAGTCGTTTGGATCGCGAGGATGCGGTAAATGTCCTGAAATCTGTGTCCTCAGATGCAATGGCTGCCATTGTAACTCACTTACGGGATTTGCCGGCCGTAAGTGCCGAACAACAGGAAGAGGTGGTTCAGGAATTTTCGAAGTATATCGAGAACCTTAATGCTGCTCACGGAGGGGATGAAGTCGCCCAGAATCTTCTGGAAGAAGTGGTGGGCAAGGAAAAGGCATACGAATACCTGGGGCAGAGCGTACCTTTTACTTTTCTGAGGGAAAGAGAGGATTCGTATATCGGACAGCTTTTAAACGAAGAGCAGGCCTCGGTGGCTGCTGTTGTGCTGGCCTGTCTACCCGCTGATAAAACCGCCCGGGTACTGGAGTATCTGGACGAAGACAAGAGGAGCGCGGTTGTGAAATCATTGGTGGAACAACGCCAGGCTGAGCCGGGGGTGATTCAGAGACTGGAACAGGTTATTCAGAAAAAAGTCGGGGGCGGGTCAACTGGTTCCAGTGGAGGGAAAAACCAGAATAATCTGGGAGGTCCCTCTTTTCTGGCGGAAGTGTGCCAGAATCTGGGGCAGCAGAGCGAAGAGGACGTGCTTTCCAACGTGGAAGAACAATCCGAAGAAGCGGCTCAGCAGGTACGGGATCTGCTGTTTACATTTGCCGATATTGTACGACTGGATGACGGAGATGTTCAGCAGGTGCTGCGTGAGATTTCTGCTGATGAACTGGCTTTGGCGCTCAAACAGGCTCCCGCCGACGTTGAAGAGAAAATTACAGGGAATCTGTCTAAAAGTGCGAAAGCAAACCTGGAAGAAGAAAGAGAACTGATGGGCAAAGTTAAATTGAGTGAAGTGCATAATGCCCAGCAGAAAGTGGTTTCCGTTGTACGGGATCTGGAATCCCAGGAGAAGATTTCTATAGAGAAAGAAGGGGAGGAGGATGTCTATGTCTGATGCCTCTCCATCCGCACGGGGAAATCGTAGCTTCGTAACCCGTAAAGGCGGAGCGCAGGTCAAGGTTGTTGACAGTGATCAGAAAGAGTCGCTTTCCTCTGCCGAAGGAGGTGCTGCTGATGCCGGCGGCTACCAATCCGGCTACGAAGATGGCTGGAATGCGTGCTTTCAGCAAAAAGAAGCCGAACTCGAAGAACTTCGGCGGCAGTTGCAGGCTTTCACGAACGAACTGCCGGAAGCGTTAAACAACTATGTGCAGGAACTGGAAAAACAGGTAAAAGGCGAAATCTGCGATTTGTCGACGCGTCTTTCTGAAGTTATCCTTCGGTCTGAACAGATTGCTTCACATGCGATCAAGGCCGCGGTGGAGGAGGCTTTGCAGGATCCGCTGTTCAGTGGTGAATCTCTCACTCTGGAAGTGAGTCCGAACTGTGCGGAACTTATGCAGAATGCGGAAGCTTCTGTATCCTTTCCCGAGCAGGTCAACATTGTGAGGAATGCCAATCTGGAGGAAGGGGACGCTCGCCTTTATTGCGGGGAGCGCCTTGTGGATGCGCGTCTGAGTCGGCGGCTGGAGAAAGCAAAGGAAGTGATTCAGAGAAAAATGCATAATGACGGAGGCGATGACAGGAATGAAGGCGCTCAATCCTCCACGGTTGAAGGGGATGACCTCGAATCTGGAGCTTGACCCCGGACTCCGTACCACGATACCTTTGGGGCGGATAAGCAAGGTGGTCGGCTTGACATTGGAATCGCTTGGGCCCCAGCAGGCCTCCATCGGGGACATGGTGGAGATCTACAAAGAGAACGGCGGGGCGAACGGCCCGAGGTGCCCGGCGGAGGTGATCGGCTTCCGGGATAACCGAATGCTTTTGATGCCTCTCGAGCGCGTGGAAGGGGTGGCCTGTGGCGATCTGGTGGAGCGGGTGAACAGTGGCTTGAGCGTGCCTGTAGGGCCTAATCTGATTGGACGCGTGGTGGATGCCTTGGGCCGCCCCATTGACGGCAAAGGTGCGATAGAGACCGGCGAATGGGTCGTTTCGCGGGCGGAAGCGCCGGACTCTATGGCGCGCCAGCGAATCGAGCATCGTTTCCACACAGGTGTCCGGGCAATCGACGGAATCCTGCCTTGTGGCTATGGTCAAAGGATGGCCCTGATCGGCGGAAGTGGGGTGGGAAAAAGCACATTGTTGGGTATGATTTCCCGTAACGCCGCGGCAGATGTGAACGTGGTGGGGCTGATCGGGGAGAGAGGGAAAGAAGTCCGCGAATTCGTGGAGGATGTACTGGGAGAGGAAGGCATGCAAAGGTCCGTGGTGGTTGCTGTCACTTCGGATAAACCGGCATTGCAGCGCGTAAAAGGCCCGGAAACGGCCATGGCCATCGCGGAGTACTTCAGAGATCAGGGCATGAATGTGTCCCTGATTCTCGATTCATTGACCCGATACGCTATGGGGCAGCGGGAAATCGGCCTGGCCGCCGGAGAACCCCCCACAAGTAAAGGATATCCGCCTTCGGTCTGCAAGATGCTTCCGGAATTCTTTGAAAGAGCAGGTTCCAATGAGAAGGGAACGATTACCGGGTTCTTCACCATCCTCGTGGAATCGGATGACATCGATGATACGATCGCTGATACGACCCGGGCATTGACTGATGGCCATATCGTCTTATCCCGGGAATTGGGGAGGAAGAACTTATACCCTCCGATTGATATTCTGTCCAGTGTCAGCCGGGTGGATAAAGATGTGGCAGAGGAGAAAAACCTTGAACTTGGACGACGCTTTCTGGAATTGTACGGCACTTATGAAAAGTATGCGGATATGATCGCTATCGGTGCTTACCAGAAAGGTGGCGACGAAGCAATCGATCGGGCCATTGAGTTGAAACCGCAGTTGGATGCCTTTTTATGTCAGAGGTTGGAGGAACGTGCCCCTGCGGAGGAAACGTTTGCCCAGCTGGAGGAAATTCTTTCCACATGAAACGCTTTCAGTACAGTTTACAACGGGTAATGGATTACCGCGCCATGCAGGAGGAACAGCGACGCATGGAGCTCTTCCGTGCACAACAACGTTTGTACCGTGCACAAAGGGAATTGGAGGAGCTTGAAGAGGAATATAGACGCGTCCTGCTGGGGATAAACAAACCTGGCGGTCAAGCGTTGACGGCACACTTCCTGCGTCAACGTGAAAAGTACCTTGAATATCAGGGTTCGCGCATAGAGGCCCAACAGGAAAAGGTAGCTGAAGCGCGGCAAGATGTACAGGCGTGCCTCAATCGCGTGCAGGAAGCCCAAGCCGAGTTGAAAAAACTGGACAGACATCGGGAGAAACGATTGGCTGAATGGGAACAGGAGCGGCGCAAGAATGACGTGGCAAAGATGGACGAATTCAATATGAATACATTATCGCGCCCCTCGGAATAAACGGAGACAGTTTTGAATGAGGGTGTTTTTGCAGAAATTTGGGCACGTTGAAACTCGAACAAAGAACAAGGAACTGCAGGACGTAGAAACTATCCCCGTATGCAGAATCAGAGAATAATTCGATTATTAGCCATGCTCGTGTTTGTGGCCGCCGCGGGAAACGGCCTGACGTTGGCGCTTCTGAGCTATACGTTTGCTACCGGGGATCTGCCCTTCGGGCTTGAACCGCTTGTGGAACAGAAGGAAAAGCAGGTCAAGAAAACCTCGGAGTATAAGCTGGAAGGGGTGGCCAAGAAATTTCCTTCTAAAGGGGAGGTGGCCGAGAAATACGCTGCACAGCTTTTTGAGCGGCTCAGGAAAAAACGTAGCGAATTGAAGAATAAACGCCGTAATTTCCAGGAAAAGAAGAAAGTAAGTTCGACGGCTGTGGAGACGGCCAAAGAGATTGAGGATAGACTGGAAGGAAAAGAGGAGAAACTTCGGGCCCTGGTGAATTTTGTTGATGAGGCAGAGAAGAATAATGCCGGACAGACAGCGGAAATTCTGGCCGCGATGGAACCGGCGGGCGCCGCGGATACGTTAATGAAAATGGACACGAAACGTGCCGCCAGGGTCTTTAGATTGATGGAAACCCGGTCTTCGGCGAAGATTTTGGCCGCCTTAAAAGAAATGGGGGCTGAAGAAGGGTCTAAGAAGGCTGCAGATATTCTGAATGAATTTTTCACCGTAGTGGATAATAAGGAGGGATTGCCAGGTGGTTGATGCCAGCGGTATACAAACACTTTTTAAGCCTTCTCAGGATAATACCTTCAGTACAATCGATAACGTGCGTGGAGGAATGCAGAGCAGTAGGCGGGATTCCGGTTTTTCCCGGGAGTTTTCGGCGCAGAGAAGGGCTGTTGATACAAAGGGGACCCGTCAGAATACTGCGTTGAAAACCGGGGAATACACGCAGGCTGAAAGGCAATCTGCCGACAGAAGCAGGAGTGAAGCGCCCGGAGCTGCTCATGGGCGGCAGTCAGAAAAAGGTACAGACAAAGAAACGGCGCGTGCGGATAAAGAAACGGGGCGGTCGGAAGCGCGCAATAAGGATGGTTCTACAGACAGAGCGCAAACAAAAAGCGCGGGTGAAGGAGAAAAGAAAACCCGAAGCTCCGGCGACGATGAAGAGAAGGCCCGTAAAGGTAAAGCCGATAAATCTTCAGATAAGGCCGGTGAAGAATCCGCCAAAGGCTCTGACGAAGCATCGGCTGATGAACGTAATGCGGGGAAACAGGGGAAGTCAAAGGATTCATCCGAGAAGGATACTGATCAAGCGGAGCGTCAGAAGAATGACGGCAAGAATGCTGCTGACAGAGATGACAGCGGTTCGAAGGAGGGAAAAGCTTCGGGAGAGAGCGCAGCGGACACCAAAGAATCGGCAAAAAGTTCTGATGAACGTAATGCTGACAAACAAGAGCGGTCCCCGGATTCATCCGGAAAGAGCGCTGATCAAGCGGAGCGTCAGAAGAATGACGGCAAGAATGCTGCTGACAGAGAGGACAGCGGTTCGAAGAGAGGACAAGCCTCAGGAGAAAACGGAAAAGGCGGCGGGAAAACGGCTGATAGCGGGGCTGAAAACACTGGAAAGTCTGATGCCGGATCGGACGCTGTAGAGCGCTCTGCAGCTGAGAAAGAAAGCGACAAATCCGGACAAGCGGCAGATTCATCC
>CAJXKU010000112.1 GCA_913055945.1 uncultured Lentisphaerota bacterium
AGCTTACGATAGATCCAATACTGCTCTTCCTCAGAAGGCAACTCATCCCGCACAAGATACGGAAATTCGCTGCGATACAGACCGATACCGTCCGTGCTTGCCTTTTGCACGTATTGTAATTCACTCAATAAATTGATATTACTCAGGACATACACCCGTTCCCCGTCGCTGGTATACTTCGCTGCTCGAGCGGATTCTCCGACCTGATCCAATCTTTCCTCCGCCGCTTCAAGCTCCCGATAACGTCCAAGCACTTCCGAGTTCGGATTTATATGGACAGTGCCCTGATTGCCGTCCACAAGAAGATCCGCCCCCTCGGCAACATTGAGAATCCGCTCGTCGTCAACGATCGCTGCCGGAAGCCCCATAGCTTTACACAGAATCAGCAGATGCGCCGTGGATCCGCCTTCTGTGAGAACGAGTCCTCCCGCTTTCTGTGCGGAGAGTTTCAGGATGTCCGAAGGCAACAGCTTCTTCGCAATAACGATTGCTCCCTCGTAGTGTGCAGGAGCCGTCTGGTCCGGCATCATGTTTTCCAACAGCCGCACGCCCAGATCCTGGATATCCTGACGCTTCTCCTGAACACGCGGATTCGGATTCGCCGTAAACATCTCTAAAAATTCGTCCACCACAGTACGCACCGCCGTAACCACGTCCGTGCCCTCTTCGATTTTCTGCCTGATCCTGCCGCAGAAGTTTTCGTCTCTCAACATCAGCAGATGGGCACTGAAAATCATTCCCGGGGCCAGATCGCTCATCTCCGCTTTCATGTCGTTTTCCAGAGACTCCAGCTCATTCTCGGTTTGTTGAAGCGCCCGATCAAAATCCTCAGACCCCAACCGGAGGGCTGTCTCGTGATCCACGATGTGCTCAATAACTCCGCTCTGAAATCGACCATAGATAGCGGCCTCCCCCCGCGCAATTCCGGCCGAACCGGCTTTCCCCTTATAAAACGCCGGCACTTCAGTCTCTTTGTCGTCAGGAACCGGAGAAACGGACGATTCGCCGCTGTGCATAGATATTAGAGCCCTGGCCTGTTCGACAGTCCCCGCCAGCTGTCCCGCAATTGCCTGCATAGCCTTAGTATCTCTTTCGTCAAATGCCCCCGTCTGAGCATCCTGCACCACCAGAGCGCCGATACGCCTGGTTCCCTGAAGAATGGGCACAGCCAGAAGCGAAGCATACTTCTCTTCATCCGTACCCGGGATAAATTTGAAAAAAGGGCTCTTTGAGCCATCAGCTTCACAGATCGGTCGCAACTCTTTCATGGCAGTTCCCGTAACACCTTCCCCCTGCTGCAGAAAAACCTGCCCGACAGAGGCGGGATTCAGGCCACGAGTCGCGCGGAGAACGAGCTTTCGCGTGTCCTCGTCGTAGAGGTACACCGAACACACGTCCGCGTGCATGTGCGCAGCAACCATCTCCACGACCTGTTGAAGAAATCCCCCAAGGTCCCGGCTGTTCGAAAAAAGCGCCGAAAGCTCTCCCACGCTGCATATAAGATCAACATTGTCCTGACGATCACCCATAAGCTGGCTTCTCCTTCTCTATAGCCGTACTATAGGGAGAACTCTTCCCTCACACAATACCACCCCGCGAGAAAAAATACAAAGTTAATTGTTTTTATAAAGTTCTTCGAGGGGATACCTGTAGAGATCCTTTCTTCACCGCCGAAGGTTCACCCCGACTGTGCTCCAACCCAGTGGACAATAAAAGGAGCGACAGCCTGGACCGTCGCTCCTTTTATCTCCTTCGGATGGGTTCGGCGAAATTAACCGAGAGCAATGTCAGAGCACGATTTGAGCCAAACCGTGCTTCAGACCAGCCCAATCAGTACGTGAACGAAAGGCCTATGCCCCCGGACAGAATATCGCTGTCGCCGTATGCGTCCTCTCCGGCATCTTCGACACTGCTGCCCAACAGTGTGCTATACCCCAGATATCCGGAGATTGATACAACCTCATTGACCTCATATTCCAGGGTAGCATCCAGTGCCAGATCGTTGACCTCCGAATCAGAGACACCGAAATAGGCATCGTTGTAGTCCTGATCGCCCCAGCCGAGACCTGCACTAAGGTTAAGGCCAAGTCGCTCGGTTAGACCGAAAGTATGCCCCACCTGAGCCTTTGCGTATACACCGTCCACTTCATCGACATCATAGTACACCGTGGCCGACGGCGTCAACAGAACGTTGGACAGCGTCCCGGACAGGAACACTTCAGCAGTCCCACTGGCGCCTGTGCCGGGAAAGTCGTAATAAATACCTCCGCCTTCGAGGTCTATACCTTCCGTTGGACTGACCGCATAGCTGAGGGTGTAATCCATTTCCTGGAAGTTATACGTTTCACTGCCCCGCTCGTTGACATCTGTGGTATCAATAGAACCCCAGGCACTCAACGTCAGCCCCTCCAGCCCAACATCTACGTACGGCTGCACGACAGGCTCGTCAGTAAGGAGTTGCCCACGCCAGACATAGTCCGACATTATGTCAACACCGCCCCCGATATCCAAAGACATATCCTCTGCCTGAGCGTAGAACGCCATACCGACGAACAGAACCGCCGTCAATGCCATCATTTTTGTGAATGCGTTTCTCATTTTCATTCCCTTTCTTTTTTCAATTCCTTTGTTATACTCCAACTCTTCTCTTCGGCCGGCCGACAACGACGTGGTTCGACGGATAGCATTCGGCGTGCCAGATCCCGAAAAAGGATGTTTTATCGTTGTAAAGAAGAGTGTTATATCCCCGCCCTATTGATAACTATTTCGTCACACCAACTTTTATATAAACATTTATGTATCACGCAACCCTTAATGGTTACAGTTTTGATCCACCCCAGCGAAGAGCAATACCATACCCCGACGGGCGTTATGAGAACATTCCTAAAGGCGGGCTGCCCCGATTTTCTGAGCAACAGCTAAAACGAATACCCGGCAGGGGTGCTCAAACCTCAAAGGCGTCTTCGGGATTTTCCAGGAACAATTTCTCGAAATCATCGTAGGGCGGCGGCTTCGCCGGCGGCCAGAAGTTACCGGCTTTAACGTCCCGGATAATGCTCTTTGCGCAGGTCAGCGCGGCTTCCACATAGCTCCACTCGCTGTTCTTCTCCCACAACGCGATGTCTGTCTCCGCCACTGCTTTCGGCAGATTGAAGTAGCCGCATTCGATATACGCATCGGGGAACTCCTCACGCAGAAGGTAAGCATAGAGGGGAAGCTGAAGATCCGCCCACTGTTTCTCCTGCGTTCCCACTGTAATCCGCGCATAATCCGGAGCATGCGGTTGAACAGCAGTCCACTGCACTTCGTTCGGCACTTTTGCTTTCTCCGAGGTTTTGTAATCCAGAATCCGGATGCGTCCGTCGGGATGTTTGTCTATGCGGTCGACGCGTCCCCGGAGCCGGACCCCTTCGATTTCGGTCTGGACATCGCGTTCAGCAGCAATCGTACGCCAGCCGGCCGCATTCAATTCGGCGTGCTTACGCGCCGCGGCATAGAGCCGCTGACGCGCACTTTCAACCTGCATCCCGATCGCCGCGCTCAGTCGGCGCCCATATAATTCAGCCACAAGCCTGTCCAAGGCATCCGACAAGCCAGTGGCGATCACCCCACTGTCCGTACAGCTCTGATAGTTCTCCAGCTCCTGCAGTACGCTGTGAACCACGCCGCCGAAATCCATTGCATCGAGTTCATGTTTCCGGTCATCAAGAGCTTCCATCTGCAGAACATGCCTCAGGTAGAACCTGAAACGGCATTGCAGAAAGCTGCTCAAGGCGGTCACACTGAGCGAGTCGGGCGTACGCGCCCCGAACGGCTGGAATCGCCACCTGGTGTTTGTGCCCACTGGTGTACTGGCTTTCGAAACTTCACCGAACAGATGCTTTACCCGCTCGACAAGCGTCGCGTCATCGCAAAGGAAAAACAGGCGCGAAGGCTTGAGAGGATCTTCGCGTTCAGTCGTTTTGCCCGTAACCAGCGTGACAGCCCCATGCTGTCGACGAGATTCCAGCAGAGCCCTCAACATGTATGCGTCACGAGCGAACCGTTGGCGATTGTTCTTGATACCCAGCTTCGTCCGAGCGGAATCCGGCAAAAACGGGTCGCCCACCACTGTCTCCGGAACCCGTCCCTCGTTCATGCCGGTCACCAGAACACATGAGGCGTCGTCCCACTGCAATTCCAGCCATCCCTGCAGGTCGACAGCGTCCGGTGACCGCTCGTTGAAAATCCGTTTACTTCGCAATTGGCGCCGGAATAGCGACATCAGTGTAGCAGTGTCGAACTCGAATTTCTCTTCAAACAACCTCGAGCGCAGTTCCTGAGCAACCGAGGAGACGTGCTCCGCCGCTTCGGCGAATGCCTTGTCCTCCGTCTCGCTGCGGGCTGCCAGGTGTTGCGGTGATCTACTGTGGCTCGAATCACCATGGGGGTACAATTCGCGCTGAGCGTATACCCTGCGAAGCATATCGATAAGCCCCCTGACGGGGCTGGTTCCCTCTGTTACGGGGCGTATAAGCTGCTCATCCGCCAGGTTGACGACCTGCCGGCATTGGTCTGCGTGCTCGAGATGCCGCGCGAGCAACCACTTGAAGTCCTCGTACGTGCGGGGCATGTGCCTATTCTGGAAATCGTCCAGTTTCCGGAGGAATTCAGATGCATCAAAGTCGCTGAAATGCTGCTCAAAATACACCAGAACGTCCGGGTGCCGCATCAGATTTGAAAACGCCGTATAATCCCCGGTTGATACCAGGTCTGCCGCTTGATCAACAAACTGCGTGATAGGATGGGCTTCCAATGTTTCGCCGGACGGATCGTACGCAACCATTCCGCGTTGCTGTAACTCTTTCTCTAAATGAGGAACGACTTCGTCATCCGGCACCCCCACCGCCACATTATCCGCTTGCAGGCCGTTGACGTTCAATACTTCCGCCGCCCGTACTGCCTGGTCCTGCGGACCTGAAGCCACCAGAATATTTTCCTCCCCGTTCGGGATTTCAATGCTTCTGTTTTGCCAATAATCCGCCAGCGGCCTGCCGAAGTCGTCGAAAGCGTCACTCAAATATTCCGGTGCATGGATATGGACTTCCACCGCACACCCCGAAGAAGCTATTCGGTCCAACGCTGTAACAGCTAACGGCAACGGATCCGGAACAGCAAAAACATCCACTTTATCAACCTCGGCCGGTATCGCGGGGGATTCGGCCATCCACATCTTTACCTGTTCCGGATCATACAGCTCGTAAGCGGCCAGTTCATCCAGATATTTCTTTTCCAGAGCGGCAAGGTCCCGCCATCGGTTCGGTTCCGGATTCTCCCTCCACTCTTCGCTCACTGAGCTCAGAGACAATCCTGCTTCACTCAGCAGCCGGCGCAGGGAGATCAAATGCTCCGTCATCGTCCACGCCCATTCCTGTCCGCTGTTTTCTGCTGTCTGCGAAAAGAGCGCAGGGTAATCGTCAAGATCGAGCTGTTGAAAAAGATCAAGCCAGACCCCGATAACTTCTGAACTCGAGGCAGTATACGGCGCGTACCGGTTGGCGTGATCCGTCACGAGATACTCGGGGGTAACCACACGCCCGGGGATGACTGCGCCCGCTTTCTCAGCAGCGTATTCGGCAAGTCTTTCGCGCAACCGGCGCCCCGCATTACGCGTAGGCACCACGACTAAACGGTGCCGCAGGTCGAGATTCCCCGTTTCCCACCCCTCCGTAAGACATGCCACCGCGCACGAAACAGCATCCTCTTCCCAGCCCATAAAATGTCGGGTTACAGTCATCACACTCTCCCTGCTTTCTACAAATCCGGCGTGTTGGATGGCCATGAGATTTTTTTCAGATTGTATAGTGGTTGCAGACACACGCCATTTTCGCTGATGCTCGTACGATAAGTTCCATGAGCTATACTTTCTCATTCACATTGCTCTACGCTGCAGAAAATAGAACATTTCTGTTGCCGAGGTGGGGTCATCAGTTGCTGTAAAAAGGAGAGAAAGGATGTACTACAACGAGCCGCCGCTGACTCTCGACGACAGCACCATCACGGATGCCAGAAGCACGATCAGTGTAGAAGATTTACCCGATCCCGAACCTGAATGCAGAATTCGACTCCGGCACACAACTCCTTTAATGGAGCGTCTGTGGCGAATAGCATTGGCTGACATCGAGAACAACATTGTACAGGCAGACGGACGCAGGTATTTCGGGGCAGGTTCGAAATTCGGAGCGATGGTGTATACGCGGGACATCAGTTATTCCGGCATTCTCGGTTTGAACGCGCTGTACCCCGAATTGACCCTGGACAGCATTCGCCACACCCGCAGGGTTAGATCCGAGCTCATGTTTCGCGTATCCAGCGGCTGCACGATAGACGGCATCGATGTACCCTGGGTTGAAGAAAACATCTCGGAGCCGGCGTTCATCAAAACATACAACACAAACTCGTATACACGCAGAACCGATGATGTCGTCTGGCTGTGGGCGGCGGGAAATCTGCTGGAAGAACAAGGCTGGGAAGAAGAGTGGTCCTGGCTTTACGAGACGGGCAAAGATTTCTTTGCCCAGTTCTATGATCCGTTTTTCGATCCCGACGACGGACTCTACTTCGGGCAGGCCTCGTTTATCGACGTCCACTTTACTGACCGGAAAACCACCGGATATCCGCAGGATTGGACGATCCAGGATTGCGTCAAGGTCAAAAGCCTGTCCACGAATTGCCTGTATGTCCTGGCGCTGGACGTGATGGCCGACGCGGCGTGCCGCGTGAACAAAAATACCGAAGCACAGGAGTGGCAACGCCGGCGCGACAATCTGAAAGATGCCATTCGCACAGAACTGAGACACGCCGACGGCACCTTCGCATATCTCAAAGACAGGCACGGAACGCTGCAACAGCGCCGCGAAGCGCTCGGTTCAGCCCTCCTGGTACTCAGCGACGTTCTCACAGAGGAAGAAGCACAGGCCGCCCTGCGCGGTTACCCGGTAACGGACGCCGGTATCCCCCTGTTCCACCCGTTCTTCGAACGGGATGACTTTTATCACAACAACAGTTCATGGCCTTTCGTGGATACGTTTTTCCTCAAGGCACTCGAACAGTCCGACGGCGTCGACCGTACTCCTCTAAATACTTCGCTTCTGGCCAGAACCTGCGTTGGTGACGGCACATTCCACGAAGTCACCGACTACCGAACGAAGGAAGTCAAAGGCTCCGGCAGTCAACTCTGGACGGCCGCTGCCTTTATCGATACATGCCGAAGGGCCGGCCTGTGGAAGGACCATACCGAATAGTCCGCCTGATCCGGGGTTGCGTTCGAGGCTGCGAACACTGCACTGTCTCGGCAGCGCACATGTCATAATCCAACCACAAGCATACCGGTACGCAGTTTGACGCGGGAAGGTCGAGAGGTTAGTGTAAACAGTGAAAAAGTAATATAGGAAAGTTTTTCGGATACATATCCGTATTCTCTCTACACAGGTTGGTTCGTCACCCCGGCGTGCATAACCGACCGGCTGGCGCGCGTCCCCATATTGGAGTAAAAACCATCACATGAAACTCACAACAGTCATTCCAGCCTTCAACGAGGCGAACACAATCACCGACGTGATTCAGGGCATCCTTAAGCAGAAAATTCCCGAGGTGGATCAAATTGATGTTCTCGTTGTCGATGACGGCTCCACAGACGAGACTGCGCGACTGGCCAGCGAATCAGGCGCAAAGGTTATCTCGAATGGGACGAACAGGGGACTGGGCTTCACGTTCGCGAGGGGCTTAACAGAAGCGATCCATGACGGTGCCGACATCGTGGTCAACATCGACGGGGACGGTCAGTTCAATCCGGACGACATTCCGAAGCTTATCACCCCTGTCCTGCGGGGAGAAGCTGATTTTGTTACCGCTTCACGTTTTGCAGACCCCGAGCTTATACCGAACATGCCGCGAACAAAATTGTGGGGCAATCGGCTGATGAGCCGGATCATGAGTACGCTGCTGCGGCAGAAGTTCTACGACGTATCCTGCGGCTTCCGCGCCTATTCGCGCGAGGCGGCACTCCGGCTGAATCTTTGGGGGCGTTTCACGTATACACAGGAAGTCTTTCTCGATCTCGCTGTCAAACAGATGCGCATTAAAGAACTTCCTGTGAAAGTTCTGGGTGTCCGCCCCGTAGGAGAATCCCGGATCGCGCGGAGCCTGGGCAGATACGCGATGCAGACCGCCGCCATCATATTCCGCAGTTACCGTGATTACTGGCCGTTACGGTTCTTCGGCTGGATCTCCTTACCGTTTCTCCTTATCGGCCTGCTCCTGTTGGGCTTTTTCGGCCTTCATTACGTGCGTACGGGTACCTTTTCACCCCACCTCTGGGCCGGTTTTACCGCCGCAGCATTTCTTTTTGTGGGAATATTCACCTTAGCGGTTGGATTTATGGCTGACATGCTCAAGCGCATCCGCTTGAATCAGGAGGAATTTATTTTCCGCCAGCGGCTGGATACTTTCGGCTCCGGAAACACAGAAAACCGATTTGGAGCGCCGGATGCCAAACCGAATCAAGAGCGCACGGAATATTCGCCGTAACCTGGATTGGGCATGACGCGAAATTCAAAGATTAACCCACCGCCGGGCTTTTCTCCCGGCGGGACCTACGCCCCACGATCAACGCCCCACGATCAACGCCCCACGATCAACGCCCCACGATCAACGACCTACGACTCACGGCTCACGATTCACCGCTTACAGCTCACAGCACTCAGCACACAGATCACAACTCACGATTCACCACCCCACATTCAACGTTCTACGTTCCACATGCAACAGCATCCAGAACCCAGCACCGAGAGCCCAGTGCCGTCTGCCTTAACAACGGAAAAATGAGTATACGACCGGGTCCGACGCCAGAAACCTGATTACTTAGAGCAAAACAAGATATTTGGTTAAGGGCATTATATTCCCATACGTCTACAGGCTTATTATCCGAAATCAGGATGGAAACAAGGCGATTTTCCGAACGCGGAAGCTCACTGTATGAGAGGATTAAGCATTCCTATGTATCATGGTGCGACCGATAACCAACAAAAGATCGTGATCGAGACCATAAAAGAACTCCACAAAGAGTAATATCGATGGACAACAAGACCAAAGACTACCGGATAATAGACCCCTGGCTTGTAAGAATCTTAAATCATTGAGTTTTACTGGTCACCGTCAAAAGCGTTGCAGGACACAATTATACTGTTAAACTTAAACATGGATCACTGAGAAGACAGACTTCTTATGCCGGAAGACCAGATCAAACTTATTGCACAGGAATTGCTTTCTGCAGTACCGGCTGACTACGTACCTCTACGTGCGTACGTCTATGGTTCCAGGGCCCGAGGGGATGCCGCCCTCCACTCAGATCTCGATATACTTATAGAGTTACGGAGGGCCACTGACCGGGAAGTCAAAAATATCGTACGGGAAAAGGCATGGGAATTAAGTTTAAGATACGAAATTGTTGTTTCCGCTATAGCCGTTGCCGAAGAGGAATTTGAGAATGGTCCGCTTGCAATGTCGGGATTCGCACAGAACGTACGGAAAGAAGGCTTAGAAATTGCGACATGAGTGAATCATCGAAGCAAGCTTTGATTCGTTACCGAATAGAAGAGGCATGTGATACTCTTGACGACGTCGAGCTTCTTTTGCAGCACAATCGATGTCGCGCTGCTGCGAATCGCTTATACTATGCAGCTTTTTATGCTGTATTGGCAACGCTTTTGACTAAAGACCTGAAGTTCTCAAGACATTCAGCCGCTATTGCCTTTTTTGACAAGGAATTCATAAAAACCGGGATACTCCCCCGCCAATATTCCCGCACCCTACACCGGGCATTTCAGGAAAGGCAAGACGATGACTATATGCCCTTTGTCGAATTTGATAAGGAGGAATTGGAAAGCTTGTCCAGTGACGTTAAAAC